>NZ_JAAHGM010000183.1:0-1017 GCF_010692625.1 Okeania sp. SIO2C2 | reverse complement strand
GCCCTGATTGTTTGGCTGGTTTTGGCGGCGAAAGGGGGAACGGCCATTCCCGTTATTTGGGGCTGCTGTTTTGGGGGGAGCGGCGCTGCTGTAGGGGCTGCTTTTGGGCTGACTATGCTCACCTTGGCTGTAGGCACTGTAGGTGCCATAGCGGCGTTTGCCGTAGCGTTCAGGGTTGTATTTACTGGTTTTAGGTCTGGTTTTAGCCTGTCCTGCAGTAGCAGCTTTTTGACTGCCGTGCCGCAGATACTGCTTCAGACGGCTGCGAGCCTCATTCAGGCGTTTAAGTTTATCTTGGGCTTTATCGCGTAGTCGTTCGTTATCCGCTGGAATCCGATCGGGATGCCAAATAAACACCAGATCCTTATAGGCCTGGTTGACCTCTTGAAGGGACGCTCCGGGCTCTAACTCCAGTACGCTATAGGCTTTCGCGATATCGTCCATAGGTAGAGTTAAGCAATTGATGATGGGGCGGTAATGGGATGGGGACGATAGGCGTAACGAGGGGAGGAATAGGGCTGTTTTATCGTCACGTGAATCAAGGGACTTGGCTCGATCGGGTGGTCAATGTATGCCGATTATGGCGACTGGTGTTGCGTCTTGGCAAAGAACATCCAATTACCTTAAGGGTCTATTACAATTTCGTAGAAAACTTAAGTGTCTATTGCGTTTCCTTACATAAAGGATCGTTTAGAAACACATTATTCCTCAGCCAGGCTAAGTTCGTATACGTTCCATAGAGCTCCCAGAGGAGAGTATTGGATATTCTGGACTTTATTACGAATAGCAGCCATAGAGTATTGGTTTATCAAGTAGATGAAGGGCAGCTGGTCTTGAACAATGCGCTGAGCTTCTACGTATATCTCGCGTCGTTTGGCTTCATCCAGCTCCTGGGCTCCCTTGATATAAAGTTGACCAATTTCGTTCTCCCAGTTTGTAACGATGCGTCCTTTGATAGGCTCTTGACCTGCTTGAGGAGCTTGATTAAACATATGTAACCCACCATCTGGGTTCCAA
>NZ_JAAHGM010000182.1:0-1026 GCF_010692625.1 Okeania sp. SIO2C2 | reverse complement strand
CTAAACATTGTTTAGTTAAAATACTCAATTCAATCTCTGCCACATTTAACCAACTGCCATTACGGGGAGTATGATAGATTTCTAGGCATCTAGCTAGAGGGTGGGCTTCGGGAGCCGGAAAGGCTTCATACAACGAAGCAATGTTATGAGTGTTGAGATGATCGCAAACTAACTTAATTTTTTGAGCTTGGGGATAATCTACATCTAGAAGTTGACGAACTTCACTTGCCCAATCTATACGAGTACGACTCCATACGATTGCTCACTCTTCGCCATCCTCTGTTAGGATCAAAAAACATAAATAAAGCTTGCACCCCTTCACGAGTGTAATGGTAGTCCTGCTTTTTATCTTGATGGGGTTTCATTTCTATGGGTGGGTACAGATGTCCTTGTAATTGTATGGATGCTTCATCCATTGCAATTAAGGGTTCATCATCTGAATGTACCTGACAATAAAGGTCTAAAAATCTGGCTAAATCCCGTTCCGGGATACAGAATCTCTGGGTTTTCCAAGGCCGTAGCTGGTTTTTTTTAAAGTTCGACGTACAGTTTCACGGGAAATTTCGGTGACAATTTGTCGCTGTTGGAGTTCTGAAGTTAATAATCTGATTGTCCAATTGGCTCTGCCTTCGGGTGGGTCAGAACAACACAGAGCAATGATTTGCGCGTGACTTTGCTCCATCTACTTTTCGAGGGGAGGGTGGAGATGTACGAAGTTGTCGATTCAGGGCCGGTTTTTCCCCTTTTGTGAGGAATCTTTGGCGAACCGGTCCCACTGTGTTTCTATGTATATTTAAAGCTTCAGCTATTTGTTCATCACTCCAAATTTTTGTGGTCTGTTGTGCTTCATCACACATTAGGAGAATTCGAGCGTGTAGAATTTTTTTAGCTGGTGCATGGCCATTTCGAGGGATTTTTTCTAGATTATCTTTCTGTTCTATGGTCAGATCAACTTGATCTGGCCGACCTCTTCCCATAATACGATCCTCCATTGCTGACTAGATTTAATCCACTATTTTAGCTGTG
>NZ_JAAHGM010000181.1:0-1032 GCF_010692625.1 Okeania sp. SIO2C2 | reverse complement strand
TACCAGTTAATACATGATCGCTATCATTGGGATCTATTATAACTAAAATAACTTCTTCATTGAGTTCGTAAAATAAATCAAATAAAGGGTGGTTATTTGTCATTTCTATGAAATAAATATCGGCCACGACGATTGCACAATTGTTAGGATGTACTTGGCGATCGTTTTTAAACAAATATTCTTGATTTTTCAAGTCGATTAACCAACAATCTATGTTAGAAAAAATAGGAATTCCTAGTCTTTTCAAACCTTCTGCTATACAAATTGATATATGAGAGCATTTTTTAACTGGTGAAAAGATAAAGTAAACACCTTTTTCGACAATTTCAGTTATCATAATATTAATAAATTATCTTGTAATATCATGTCCGGTAGCATCGGTATTGTAAAAGGGTAAGAATTCAGAATTTAGAATGCGCGAATTTAGAATTCAGAAATTTGGGATGAAAGCTTTAGTATTCCCGGGAATTAAGGGTATTAACCCCGAAACAACTTAAATTTCCTGTAGATATTCACCCTTTGGTTTACACTCTCCGATACCAGCGGACATGATATAATAACTTTAGCTTTCTATAATGAATATCATCTATTTTGCCATTTTTATTTAAGTTATCAACGAATATTGGCATCCTTAAAATATCCTCTTTTGTTTAGTTTTTTTAGTTTAACTATTAGCTAAATCACTCATACTTATAGTAGTAATATGAGTTGCTTTCAAGGAAGCGACAACCTCTTTATTCTCATGTTCCAAAGCTTAACATATTGCGGAGCAAAATCTAACCCAGAGTTATGATAATTAATTATCCGATGCTAAATATTCTTGAAAGACTTTTTGAAATAAATATCCCATTTGACTAGAGTAATAGTGACTATCCAAAAACTGCGGATTACCCTGCATTTTTGTCTCTATTCTGTCGCGATAAACTGCTCGTAAATCAGAATCATTTCCCAAATCAACTGCTAATTTAATATAAGTATCTTCACTATCTGCAATTAATTCTGGTATCTCCAGATAGCGCAACAAAGATGCTC
>NZ_JAAHGM010000180.1:0-1046 GCF_010692625.1 Okeania sp. SIO2C2 | reverse complement strand
CACAATCGAAGCTGAATACGCGGTCGGGGAATACGACATCCAGATCTTGTCAGCGAACCAGTCCAATGGCTTGCTCACATTCTTGAACCAATCCGGGTATAGAATTCCGGTTGATGCTGTGTCTGTGCTCAATGATTATATCCGCGGTGGCATGAAATTCTTCGTGGCGCGGGTTAACCTCGCGCGGCACCAGGCCGGTGTTGCAGGTGGTCAGGGTCGCTATCTGACACCGCTGCAAATAAGCATGAGAAGCGAGAAATTCATGCTGCCGATACGGCTAGGCACCGTGAACGCGCGGGGTGATCAAGAGCTTTTCATTTTTGCCATTACCCGCAAAGGCCGTGTCGAGGGTGCGAATTATGCGACGGTTAAGATCCCGGCTGATGTTAACGTGCCGCCGTTTACCGAAAAACTGTTCGGGCGCTTTTATCAGGACATGTTTGCACGCGAAAAACAAATGACGCCAATCCCGGCCATGTTCCTGGAATACGCTTGGGATCTTTCGTGGTGCGATCCTTGCGCGGCAAATCCGCCGTCGGTTGAGGATCTGCAGTCCCTTGGTGTGGATTGGCTCACGCCTCAAAGTCGTCCCGGTAGTTCGAGTGGCGGCTTAAGGCCTGTTCCTATCCCGCAGCCCATCCCACAGAACGGGGTGGTGCAGCCGAGTATCGTACCTTTGCCACAGCCCTTACCACTGCCCGTATTCCCGCCTCAGCCGCAGGCCATAGATGCCTTCATCACGCGCTTGCACCTTCGCTACAACAAAGTTTCGTTTCCACAGGATCTGCAGTTCCGCGTTACAGACAACCGCGAAAATTTCCAAGGCCGCTTCATTATCCAGCAGCCTTACCTGGGCGAAATGGTTTGCAATGAAGCACAAGCTTACCTTCAACAGGTCAAAGCGCGCGAGCAGAACGAGGCTATCGCTTTATCGCGTTTGACCGGTTGGTCTATCGACTATATCCGTAGGCAGCAAGCCGTATATCCCGGCAAACCAATGCACGAGCGCCGTTAAGAAATGAACTTGACCCAATGCCGCCGATCAA
>NZ_JAAHGM010000018.1:0-135302 GCF_010692625.1 Okeania sp. SIO2C2 | reverse complement strand
GAATTAAGTAAATATTGGTATGGGATCAATATAGTTAAAATTCATATTGTTAGCTAAAATTAACAATAATATAATTTTATAATAATTGAAAGTATTTTGGCCAAATTTATTGACAATTAGCAACATCTACATATTTGAGAACAAACTATATCTAATGTCTTTGCATAAGTTATGATAATTTTCTTGTTTAGGCGATCGCTTCACAAAAAATGTAGCGACCGCTCTATTGGCCATACGCTATATATAGTGTCTTTGCGTAAGTCCTGATTTAGTAAAAAAGATTTGTTTGAGCGTGAACATAAATGCCCTGAATGCCAATACTCAATCAATCGTGATGTGGCAGCATCAAAAGTTATTTATCATCGAGGTGTCACTGCGGCCTTTGCAGATAGTAGAATAAATTGACGCTAGTTGGCGTACTGTTGGGGGTTGTTTTCAACCGAGATAAGTGCCACTCAAGCAGTAAACCTAAATCGTGAGGTTTGTGTTTCTCCCGTTATAGTCTTCGATTTAACTGGAGAGTATGTCAATTATTAGATTATACTACTAGAGTATAACTCTGTACAACACTCATGGTATCAACTCAACCTGTAATATGGGCAAATTCTGGATGTCAGTATTTGCCAAAAATGGAAAGTTCACCAAATCAGGAACTTTTACCACTCACTGCCAAAGTTAACAATCTGGACCACTTAGAAATCGGTGGTTGGGATGTCCCAGCACTGGTCGAAAAATTTGGCTCACCTCTATATATATTGGACGAATATACTCTCAGAACAGCTTGTCGTCAATATCGAGATGCACTTAAACAGTACTACCCTGGAGAATCTTTGGTTCTTTATGCTTCTAAAGCTTGGAGCTGTCTGGCAGTATGCGCTATTTGTGGTTCTGAAGGTTTAGGTATAGACGTTGTATCTGGAGGTGAATTATACACAGCTATCCAAGCAGGTATTAATCCAGAGAAAATATACTTTCATGGCAATAATAAATCTCTTGCAGAATTAAGTTTAGCGGTCGAAACAGATTGTGTAATTGTTATCGATAATTGGCTGGAATTAAAAACATTAGCAGATTTAAAAAACGAACAAACAGAAGCACTAGAAGATCCCACAAAAATAATGGTGAGGTTTACACCTGGTATTGAATGTCATACCCACGAATACATTCGTACAGGTCATCTAGATAGTAAATTTGGATTCGACCCTAATCAATTAAATGATGTTTTTAGCTTCATAAGTCAACAACAAAAACTATCATTTATAGGAATTCATGCTCATATAGGTTCCCAAATTTTTGAAGTTCAACCCCATCAAGATTTAGCAACTGTAATGGTAGATGCAATGACAACTGCCATGGCACATAATCTATCAGTCAAAGAGATTAATATGGGTGGTGGTTTAGGAACCCGTTATACTGAAGTAGATGACCCTCCTAGTATTGAAACTTGGGTTCACAATATCAGTAAGGCAATGGTAGATGCTTGCGAAGCTAGACAATTACCTTTACCAAAACTATTATGCGAACCTGGACGTTCAATTATTAGCCAGGCTTGTGTAACAGCTTATACAATTGGTGCTCAAAAACAAGTTCCAGAAATTAGGACTTATATATCAGTAGATGGGGGAATGTCAGATAATCCTCGTCCAATCACCTATCAATCTCTTTATCGAGTGGTTGTAGCTAATAAATTCTCTGAACCTGTAACAGAAACAGTTACCGTTGCTGGTAAACATTGTGAATCTGGTGACATTCTAGTTAAAAATGCCATGTTACCCGTAACTCAACCAGGAGATTGCTTGGTAGTAATGGCTACTGGTGCGTATAACTATAGCATGGCTTCTAACTACAATCGTCTACCACGTCCAGCAGGAGTTTTAGTTAGCAATGACGAAGTAAATGTAATCTTACAAAGGGAAACTTACCAAGATTTACTCAGTCACGATGTTTTACCAGAACGAATAGCTATAGAACAATCATAGTATTTGATTCCAATGCAAAAAAGCTAACAATAGCAAGATGAAAAAATCAAACTTTTGTATGTCTTATAACTTACTACAGATATATAAATTTGATTTTTAACCTAATTTGGCAATAAGTTCCATGTCTACTGATAACTCAAAAGCAAATTCTGGCGTTGGCATAATTTGTTACTAACCAAAAATGATGCTATAAGGAATAGTTAGGACTAAGGGGAGGTGAGACAGATGTAACTATAAGTTAGTGAACTAGAATTTGCATCAAGATGCTTATACTATAATATATCAAAGAGTATAGCATCTATCATATATTCCGCAAACCTACTAATGCCAAAAAATGTCCAATTAACAGTGGATGATCAAACTTATTGTTCATTGATATTGATAATTAATTATTTACATTACGTAAGAGAATAAATGCTCTTTGCTGGTGATGACACCAATGTTAAATAAAAAAACATCAAAAGTTGACGTTAGATTAATAATTAAAGTTCAATGAAATCGGGTCTTAGTAATGACCCAGGCTTGATGAAGTCCTTATTAGTACATAGTATTGATATCGGACTGGTTCTAGCCTTGATATATATGGTGCTTGTCATCATAGGGGAACGTCGTACATTATGGATGGTAAGAGGGTTTATAGTCTTAATGTTGGCTTCGGCCTTCAGTCATTGGGCTGGATTAAAACTTTTAAGTTTTGCCCTCAATAGTTTAGTTATAGGTTCTGCTGTTTCCATGGCAGTAATATTACAATCAGAATTCCGTAGGTTTCTTGAGCAGTTGGGACAGGGAGAAATTCTGCAAATGTTTGGACATAATCGTAGAGTTTTACCTGAATCAGATAGCATTATTGATGAAATAGTAGAATCAATCAAACAACTGTCTCAAAATCGTATAGGCGCTTTGTTAATCATAGAAACAGATGGGCCTATGGATGAGAGGGATTTTTCTGTGCCTGGTGTGAAGTTAAATGCTGAACTTTCTAAGGAACTATTACAGACCATATTTCAGCCAAAAACTTTATTACATGATGGCGCAGTCCTAATTAGAGAACATAAAGTTATATCAGCTGGTGTGATTCTACCATTGTCTGAAAGAATAGCTTCCAGGCAATTAGGGACTCGTCATAGAGCAGCTATGGGAATTACAGAACAAGTAGAAAAGTGCCTCTGCGTAGTGGTGTCTGAAGAAACTGGTTCTATATCTCTGGCTGAAAAAGGGACTTTAAATCGACCCTTAACCAGTAATAAACTTAAGGAATTATTAGAACAACGCCTATTTCTATCAGGTAGTGAAAAAAATACAAAACCATTCACCATACTTAATCTTGGAGTTCAAATAGGAACAAAAGTATCGAGATTAATATCATGGATGTTTCGTCAAAGTCCATCAGCTCCGCGAAAGAAAAGATGAATCAAGGAACTTGCTTACAAGATTTACCTGTTGACCTCGAACCAGAAAAGTTGCCTCGCCATGTGGCTGTAATTATGGATGGCAATGGTCGCTGGGCAGGACGCCGAGGTTTACCTAGAATTATGGGTCATAGGCGTGGGGTGGAAGCGCTGAAAGCCTTATTACAGTGTAGTAAAGATTGGGGTATAGAAGCATTAACTGCTTACGCATTCTCTAGTGAAAATTGGGGCAGGCCACTAGAGGAAGTTAATTTTTTGATGAGTTTATTTGAAAGAATTTTACGTCAAGAGCTACAGGAAATGGTGGCAGAAGATGTTCAAATTAGATTTGTTGGTAATCTAAGTTCTTTACCTCTATCTTTACAAGCTGAGATTCAACATTCAATGGAAATGACTCAGCAAAATCAGGGGATTAAGTTTACTGTAGCTACTAATTATGGAGGACGTCAGGAGATTGTACATGCTTGTCAAGCGATCGCCTCTCAGGTACAAAAAGGTTTACTCAAACCAGAAGAAATTAATGAAGGGTTATTTGAGCAATATCTTTATACTGCTGGAATTTCTCATCCAGATTTATTAATTCGTACCAGTGGGGAAATGAGAATTAGTAATTTTTTATTATGGCAAATGGCTTATTCGGAAATCTATGTTACTGAAACATTTTGGCCTGACTTTAACCGCTCTGAATTTCATCGTGCCTTATTTGCTTATCAAAAACGTCAACGCAGATTTGGTAAAATATGATACAAAAGTCTATTTACCCAATACAGAAAGCTAATATTTTTGATTCGTAAGTTCAATTTTGTTGGCTGGAGTTATATTTAACTAAGGCCCACAAAAAATTGCTTCTTCAAGGTCCTGACGACTCAAGGAATATTTAAAGGAGCGTTGAATATCATCGCCATTATCACTAGCGTCTACATATCGTACCGTAAGTTGATCGATATCAAGTGATAATTCTGCTTTCCAGGTAGGTTTTTCAACCCACCAACAATGTAATTTTTCAGAATTTTGTTGGCAACCATTTTCTTGGAGCCATTCTTCAATTTTGGGCAGAGGGTGGTTATATAAGGGAGTATCTGGTTTGGGAGTATCCATTTTTTTTGATCTACAAACAAAAAATATCTAGACTTAATAATAATTTTAATAACTTACAAAGACTTCCAGTAATTCAGTTGCGTCAATTCTAGAACATATAATATATTTACTTTTTCCAATAATTTTTAAAATAATATCATAGAAATTAATCAAATCTTAAATATTTATCTCAACGTTGGTTGAAGACCCGCGCTCTCCCGAAGGGGAGCGTCGTATGGGAAAACCGATCAATGTTGCGGGTTTACACATAGTATGTTAGAATGTAAATGTTGAAAATTAAGCAGTAGATGGTTGAAAAGGCGTACAAATTTAGATTTTACCCTGTTCAAAACGTTGTTCTAATTGTGGTTATGTAGTGGAAAAATTGCCTCTAAATATTAGAAATTGGGATTGTCCTGAGTGTGGTACTCACCACGATCGTGATATAAATGCAAGCATAAACATTTTGGCTGCGGGACTCGCAGTGTCAGTCTGTGGAGCGACTGTAAGACCCGAAGAGAGTAAGTCTCCGAAGGCAGGTGCGGCAGAAACAGAAAGTAGTCTCTAACAGTGATGCTAGGGAATCCCGCGCTGTCTAGTGAGAGCAGCGTCGGGAGGATGTCAAATATAACTATTTTGATCAAATCAATAAAGCTATAATGAGTGTTTGATTTCTATGAATTGATTTCCTGGTGGTTCAATAGGTTGGATAGTTACCTCTGGACGTATGAGGCCAATAGTAATAGCTATCAACAAACAACTAATTAAAGTTATACCTATAATCAATAAAGCAAATAATTCACCAGCAGATAATGGTCTGTCTTGAGGGTCTAAGTAGGCAGAGGAATTTCTATAATTAAAATTAACTCTTTGACTCAAATCATCTGCATATAAGCGCCTAATTTTTTGGTCGTACTCTAATCTTTTTTCTGAGTTCACGAGAGTAGCATAAGCTTCATTAATTTGCTGGAATTTTACAGTAGCGATCGCTTTCGGCATATCTGTAGTATCTGGATGATAGCGCTTACTTAGTTCTCGATATGCTCTTCTAATTTCCTGATTAGATGCTTTTGGATGGAGTCCAAGCAAAGAATAATAACTCACACCCAAAGGAGTGTATTTTGACATTCTTTAATTTTGGTTGTTTGTAGTTTCCAAACTCAATTAATTTTTGTCAATAACTATTTACTAACTCACTGATTTCAATTGTCCTTAACAACTCATAGTTGGTTGGTGAGATACAGGATATATTTTGATTTATCAAAAATTATCTTTAAGTTTCATTTAATTAATCAAAAGTTTGAATAATTGATAATCTTAAATAAAATCTATAATTAACTTCTATAAACCTTTCACATAATCTGAAGTAAATAGTATTTTAATCGTTCCATTCCCCTCTTGGTGGGATAGGAGGATTTCTTTGCAGTGTCAGGGCTAACTCATCTTCTGGAAGTCCTCCTCTTAACCACTGACGAAGGGCACTTTCAATGACCTTACTCGGGTCATTTGTCAAATGTTGAACTTGGTCTAATAATCTAGAATCTATGTTTATAGATAATTCTACTTTTTCTGGTAATTTCGACTGATTAACTTCAGGCTGATTCATAGCAAGACAATCTTAAAATCTAGAAAAGCTACTTTATATTATGTTGACATACTCCACTCCATGAAATGAGTGAATTTTCTCAAGCTCACCGATAGAGATTACTGGTTTATTCAGTCCACTTAACAACTATCTGTATCTATCGCAACAGATAATCAAATATGGTTCTGTCCACAGTAATTGAGTTGGCTGGCCTTAGTTGGCTGATGTCCTCCACTACTATTTTTTTAATCTAAATCTTATGGATTTTGGGTCTTTGGAAAAATTAATTTATTCAGATGTTTTTTACTGTGTTTCGCCCACCACAGACATAGTATTAATTTCGGCAGGTTGTCAGTTTCTTGTATTTTCCCTCATGTCTAGATATTTCAACAAATTTCACTTTAACACAAAGTAGTATTTCAAGGAATAGAAAAATTTTTATAGTCATAAACACAATTCATAATGTGTATTAATTTTTACATATCGACCTCAAAAGAGAAGTTCTCAATTAGTGAAGAATCTGGAATTTGATCGTCGCTACGGTTTCTTTAGTGATAGGTTGTAGGTGTAGAAAACAGGCACTAGCACAGGCACTAGCAATTGCTCCAGGCTTTAATTATAGCATAAAAATAGAATATAGAGGAAAGTTATACCTATGGTAGGGGCGTTTTAGGTGCGGAATGTTACACAAATACAAATATATCGGCGACAGCCATTAAACAGCATTGTGCGCTAGCTTTGAGCGGAAGCTCTGTGAAGCGAAAACAGCCGTTCCCATAGAATCTCTTTAACTGTAGTCCCCATAGTAGTCAAGAGTAATCATAGAAATTTATTTTTTAACCAGGAAACAATTTAGACCAGAACCTAAATTAAGTCAGACTAAAGCTCAAAAATCTTCAGAATTAAAATATGTTAAGAATTATAGATAGATTGAATTAATTGTGCCAAGACCATAACAAAAATAAGGAATTTCAAATTATTAACAAAAGAAAGTATGACAAAAGTTCCTGTATCTCACATTCGTAACTTTTCAATCATTGCCCATATAGATCATGGAAAATCTACTTTAGCCGATCGCCTCCTACAAGCAACTGGCACTGTGGAAGACCGTGAAATGAAAGAGCAATTTCTAGACACAATGGACTTAGAAAGGGAGCGTGGTATCACAATTAAGCTACAAGCTGCTCGAATGAATTATCATGCTGAAAATGGAGAAGAATATGTATTAAATCTTATAGATACCCCTGGCCATGTGGACTTTTCTTATGAGGTGTCGCGCTCTCTGGCCGCTTGTGAAGGTGCTTTATTAGTAGTAGATGCTTCCCAAGGAGTAGAAGCTCAGACTTTAGCTAATGTCTACCTAGCTTTGGAGCATAACCTAGAAATTATTCCGGTCTTAAATAAAATTGACCTTCCAGGAGCAGAACCAGATAGAGTAAAACAAGAGATAGAAGAAATAATTGGCCTAGACTGTTCGGGGGCAATTTTAGCATCTGCCAAAGAAGGAATTGGAATTCCGGAAATTCTCGCATCAATTGTTAAATTAGTACCACCACCACAAGATACTATTGATGAAAAATTACGCGCTCTCATCTTTGATAGTTATTATGACCCATATCGAGGGGTAATTGTATATTTCCGGGTCATGGATGGGACTATTGCTAAAGGCGATCGTATCCGACTCATAGCATCAGGAAAAGAGTATGAAATAGATGAACTGGGAGTTCTCTCCCCTACCCAAAAACCAGTAAAAGAGCTTCACGCAGGAGAAGTAGGTTATTTAGGAGCGGCCATCAAAGCAGTGGAAGATGCCAGGGTGGGAGATACAATTACTCTAGCCAAAAAACAAGCAGAGGCCCCTTTGCCTGGTTATACAGAAGCTAAACCTATGGTATTTTGTGGCTTATTTCCCACCGATGCCGACCAGTTTCCTGATTTACGAGAAGCTCTAGACCGACTCAAACTCAATGATGCAGCTCTATCTTATGAAGCAGAAACATCAAGCGCAATGGGTTTTGGGTTTCGGTGTGGTTTTTTAGGGTTGCTGCACATGGAAATTGTCCAGGAAAGGTTAGAGCGAGAATATAACTTAGATTTAATTGTTACTTCTCCATCGGTAGTTTATCAAGTAACCACTAGCAAAGAAGAAGTGATTTTGGTGGATAATCCAAATTTACTACCAGACCCTAATCACCGAGAAAAAATTGAAGAACCTTATGTCCAGGTAGAAATGATTACTCCAGAAGAATATGTGGGGACATTAATGGAGTTGGGTCAATCAAGACGTGGGATATTTAAAGATATGAAGTATCTGGCTAGGGGTAGAACTACTTTAATATATGAAATACCCTTGGCAGAGGTAGTCACAGACTTTTTCGACCAAATGAAATCTCGGTCCCGTGGTTATGCTAGTATGGAATATTATCTTATAGGTTATCGTGAGAATCCTTTGGTTAAGCTGGATATTATGATTAATGCTGAACCAGTGGATGCTTTGGCTGTAATTGTACATAAGGATAAAGCTTATGGAGTAGGTCGTGCTTTGACAGAAAAACTTAAAGAATTAATTCCTCGCCATCAATTTAAAGTACCAATTCAAGCATCTATTGGTTCTAAAGTTATTGCTAGTGAACATATTCCTGCTTTACGAAAAGATGTTTTGGCTAAGTGTTATGGTGGGGATATTAGTCGTAAGAAGAAATTACTACAAAAACAGGCTAAGGGTAAAAAGCGGATGAAGTCTTTGGGTACTGTTGATGTACCGCAGGAAGCTTTTATGGCAGTTTTGCGATTAGATTAATAATCATAGGAACACAGAAACCAGGTTTATCAACGAAATTTTAGTGATTTAAAACACAATAATCTCGGCAATAAACCCGGTTTCTTGTTTAGGTTTGTAATTCCTGAATCAAAAAAAGTAGTTTTTTGGTGTAGGTAATTTCAAAGATGAATCGAGTAGGAAGAGGTATATCACCAAACTTGAGATAATGATTACCAACACCATCCCCTACAGCTATTTAGTTAGTTTCGCTTTTCATAAGAGAAGAAATCACTACCATCCGGTGTCGATGGATCATTAATAATAAGATTGTATTCTCTCTTTCCTTTCTCAGAATCACCGCCTATTTCTTTCTTATTGTCATAATCGTAGCCATAAGTATACCAAACAGGTTTCTTGCTTTGGAATATCTGAAACTCTTTCTCGACTTTGTTATCCCCTTTTCCCTTAGTCAGGGTGACATTAATGTAACTATTTTTCCCCAACTCTGAATTACCACTACACCAGGGAGTCCACATACCTCCTGTGGTCTCCTCATATCCAGACTGAGCACGGACCGTGTTCTTAGGAGTATTTCCTATCTTATCTTCCATGTCCTTAACAGTAGCATCATAGCTAGAGTTATTTCAGACGAGCAGAATATTTCGTATATCAGAAGCGTGTGCAGGAGCAATATTGCTAACCAACACAATCGCAGTAATAATAATAGCCACTAAGGACTTGAACAGTTTCTTGGACTTGGACAATTTGAAATTGAACATCATATTTGCTTTCTAAGGCTTAAATTTACTAGGGGCGCGAATATCAATAAGTAAAATTATCATAATATTTATTCAGATCAAAATTTTTGGCTGCATTCTCACAATTTTTGTGATATTATAAAGATTAGATGAAATATTTTGCCTATATACATGATTTTTTATTCAACTATTTTTTGTTAGAAACGATTAAGTATTCAGGAGTTTTCTCTACAAGGAATGACAGAAGTATTTTCATCTTTGAGAGCTTCCTATAAATATCCCCAGTGGAGGATTATAAGCATTTACATTTTATGAAGCTCTAAAAAAAAATCGGTGGGTCAAAATATTTTTGGCTACATTCTCACAATTTTTGTGATTTTATATTATAAAGATTAGATGAAATATTTTGCCTATACACATGATTTTTTATTCAATATTTTTGGGTTAGAAACGATTAAGTATTCAGGAATTTTCTCTACAAGGAATGACAGAAGTATTTTCATCTTTGAGAGCTTCCTATAAATATCCTCAGTGGAGGATTATAAGTATTTACATTTTATGAAGCACCAAAAAAAATCGGCGGGTCAAAATATTTTTGGCTACATTCTCACAATTTTTATGATATTCTAAAGATTAAATGGGACAGCTCGCCTATAGGTATGATTTTTTATTCAATATTTTTGGGTTAGAAACGATGTAAGTATTCAGGAATTTTCCCCACAAGAAATGGCAGAAATATTTTCATCTTGCGTAGGTGCTTATATTTAGACCCAAACTTTGTTAGTGTATGATTGAATTTAATGTGGTTATTCAATTTTCAGTTGAAAACCACAGCAAATTACAGTCCTTGATAGTGGAAACAATGAGAATATTAGTAACAGGTGGTGCGGGTTTTCTTGGTTCTCATCTCATCGATAGATTAATGGAAAAAGGCCATGAAGTCATCTGTCTTGATAATTTTTACACAGGAACTAAGCGCAATATTTTAAAGTGGTTGAATCATCCTTATTTTGAGTTAGTTCGCCACGATATTACTGAACCTATTAGATTGGAAGCGGATCAAATTTATCATCTAGCTTGTCCTGCCAGTCCTATACATTATCAGTACAACCCTGTCAAGACAATTAAAACAAATGTGATGGGGACATTGAATATGTTGGGGTTAGCAAAAAGGGTAAAAGCAAGATTCTTTTTGGCTTCCACATCTGAGGTATATGGAGACCCAGATGTACATCCTCAAACAGAAGAGTATAGAGGTAATGTTAATTGTATTGGTATTAGATCGTGTTACGACGAGGGGAAGCGAGTAGCAGAAACTTTGGCATTTGATTACCATCGTCAAAATAATGTTGATATTAGAGTAGTCAGAATTTTTAACAGTTTGACTGGAGACCAAAAGGTACTTTATTACATTGGTAAAGAACTCTATTATGAAAGCTTTGCTGAATGTTATGACAGAATTAATGGAGATATATCTAATGTATCGGTGCCTTGTTTTGATGAAAATTCCAAGACAGTAATTAAACCAATTTCTGCAATTTGGAAACATCATGTTAAGAAGAAGGGTTATCAGATAAAAACTGTCTGGGGTAAGCAGATAAAAATTACTGAAGACCATAGTTTATTTACTAGGAATAATAACGATCGACCTCAAGCAGCTTTCGGAAATGAACTAAAGGTGGGAGATGAAATAGGAGTTCCTAATTATATCAGCTTTTTGGAGCAACCTTTACAACCATTCTACATTACAGATAAAATTTGTATTCAAGAAGAAATATTTCTGGAAAGTGAAGAGACAATCTCCTATATAGAAAAATATGGAGATAAAATTCGTGAGTATTTATTGGCAAAAGGTGTTAATCCCGAACAACTTTATTCAATACTGAAAAGCTACGAAGCAAAAAATAAAATTCCTTTGCATCTATGGGAATATTTAGAACTTCCTCTATCCAAAAAAGAAAAAATTTGCTATTTATCTTCAAAGGCAATTAAAAATTGGGTGGGGAATATAGAAGAATTTTTGTGGTTATTAGGGTTTTATGTATCTCAAGGAAGTTTCATAGACAATGAATTGGTGTTTAAAGGAGGAGCTGAGAAACTAGCAAAATTAATAGAAGTAGTAGAAAGAATATTTGAGTGTCAATGTGAAATTAAGATAGAAGGGTCTATAAGTATTAGGTCAAAAATTCTGGTCGATCTAATTGGAGAAGGGTTGAATTTTGGGAATAAAGAAAAAGAGATTCCTAATTGGATTTTACAACTTCCTCAAAAACAATTAATTAGTTTTTTAAAGGGATTGAATGAAGGAAATAATGTAGTAGAAAATCAACCAAATTTAAATATTGAATTTAAGAGTTGCAGTCAGGCGATCGCTGAAAAATTAGTATTAATTCTAGCTAAGTTTGGATTAGTAGCAGATGTCTCAGAAACAGAGGAACAAATTTACCGGATAACAGTAGACGAATTAGAAGATAATAATATCCAGAATTTGTCTAACATTCAGCAGAAAATATCAGCCAAAACAACAGGTGATATTGTCTGGGCAAAAATAGAAAGTATGGAAGAATTTGAAATAGATGATTATGTCTACGATTTCTCCGTGCCAAATTATGAGAACTTTATAGGGGGAAGCTACAGTATTTTTGCTCATAATACTTATGGACCTAGAATGTTAGAAAATGATGGTCGAGTTGTTAGCAACTTTATCGCACAAGCCTTAAAAGGAATACCCCTAACAGTCTATGGGGATGGTTCCCAAACCAGAAGTTTCTGTTATGTTTCAGACTTGGTAGAAGGGTTTATCCGGTTAATGAATCAAGATTTTATCGGACCAGTTAACATAGGGAACCCAGGAGAGTATACAATACTAGAATTAGCTCAGAAAATTCAAGAAATGGTTAATCCAGATGCAGAGATAACATATAAACCTCTGCCACAAGATGACCCGAAACAGCGACAACCAGATATTACTCGTGCGCAAAAATATTTGGGTTGGGAACCTACTGTTCCTCTCGAAGAAGGGTTAAAGTTGACTATAGAAGATTTTCGCGAGCGGCTCAAAAATGAATCGCCAAAAAGCTAAAAGGGGTCATTTCAGTTATCAGTTAGCCTCCTGCGGAGGAACTACGTTAACAGTTAGCCTCCTGCGGAATGCTGGGCAAACAGAGGTGCTGCCTCTTCCAGAGGAGCTGCGCTAACGCTGACGTTAACAGTTATCAGTACCTCCGACTCAAGTCGGAGGCTTGAAATACTGAATTGAATATTTTTTTTATCCCCTTCAAAGGAGAGACTTTAGACCTCATTTTTTGGTAAATACAGAAAGCGAAAAATTGTCTAAAGTTCCTCAAACTTACTTATAACTAGAGCTATCAAACTAAAATGGGTAAGTTTGTTCAGTTGTCTTTATTTGAGTCGTTATCAGCTACAATTAATGTATGAAGCTAGTTGAACGTCATGTCATCACGAAAAACCATCCTTTTTGGTCTGAAATTGACCACAAGGCTTTTTTGTCTAAAAATCTGTTTAATTTAGCTAACTATTATTATCGTCAATATTTCTTTACTAATAAAAAGAAATTAAATTTTAATCAACTTTATCACCAGGTATCTAAAAGTTCTGATTATCAAGCTTTACCTACCAAGGTAAGTAAGCAAATTATTAGGAGATTAGATAGATGTTGGACTGGTTATTTTTCTGCTTTAAAAGAATGGAAAAAACAGCCAAGTAAATTTTTAGGAAAACCGAAAATTCCTAAATATAAACATAAGACAAAAGGCCGAAACATTCTGCCATATCCAGATGAATCAATTTACAAAAAAGCCTTCAAAAAAGGAATTTGTCATCTGTCGATGAGTGAAATAAAAATTCCCACTTCACAGACAGAAATAATTGAGGCCAGAATAGTCCCCAAAAGTAGCTGTTACATAATAGAAATAGTCTATGAAAAATCGGAGGAAAGCACAAAAAATCAACAAGTAGCAGGAGTAGATTTAGGAGTAAATAATTTAATGGCTGTAACGACAAATCAAACAGGAACTGCACCTCTTTTGATTAAAGGCAAACCATTAAAAGCGATTAATACATTTTATAATAAACAGCGCTCTTGTTTACAATCTCAATTAAAAACTAACCACAATCAAAGTAATTCTCGGAGATTAAAAAAATTAACTCACAAACGAAATAGTCGAGTAGAAAACTATCTCCATACAGCAAGTAAAAGAGTAATAGATTGGTGTATTAACCATGAAATAGGAACCTTAATTATTGGGCAGAATCAGAATTGGAAACAAGAAATAAAATTAGGGAAAAAGAACAATCAAGAATTTGTGAATATCCCTCACTATAGGTTAATAGAGATGTTAACGTATAAAGCCCAACTAAGAGGAATAACAGTAATAATTACAGAAGAATCTTATACATCTCAATCAAGCTGCTTAGATGGGGATAATTTACCAAAATATGGAGATAAAAAACCGAAATTTAGTGGAAAAAGAGTAACAAGAGGGTTGTATAAAACCAGAGAAAATAAATTATTAAATGCAGATGTAAATGGGTCATTTAATATAATTAAAAAAGTAATTCCTGATGTCTTTGACCAAGGAATAAAGGGTTTGCCGTTTAACCCTGTAGCGATCGATCCACTACGAACAACTAAGTTTTCAGATTTTTGAGTAAATTTGAGTTTAGTTGAACGGTGCAATGAATAATGGATAATTGATAATATCTAATTATCAATTATCCATTGGTGAAGAGGATTGAATCAAGTACGGAAATCTAATGAATTGATAATGGATAATGAATAATGGATAATTATTGATTAATTGATAATGATTGGAAAGTACAAAGTTCTTCTAAGAAAATGATTGCTTTTAAGACTGAAATTCCTACTGGAAGATGCTTACAGCACCTAAATTTCTGAATAGAAAGTTTCTAACTTTTAGATAACTGAAAGTCTTAGCTAGGAATAACTATTGCTAGAACTTTACACTGTCTAGATAATGAATGAATTATCAATTATCAATTATCCATTGATAAGGAGAGACTTGAAACCTCTAGGGATTAATTATTAATTATCCATGTTTGTGTTAAAAATTTTGAGGATATAAATAATGCGTGTTTGTGTTATCGGTACTGGTTACGTTGGCTTAGTTACAGGAGTTTGTCTGTCTCATACAGGACATCATGTTATTTGCATAGACAACAACGAAGAAAAAGTCAAGTTGCTAAAATCAGGACAGTCTCCAATCTACGAACCAGGACTCTCTGAACTAATGCAGGGTTGCACCAAAGCAGGGTTGCTAGAGTTTACATCTGATTTGAAAGCAGGAGTCGAGCATGGTGATATTTTATTTATTGCTGTTGGTACTCCCCCACTACCTACCGGGGAAAGTGACACTCGCTATGTTGAAGCAGTAGCTAAGGGGATCGGCGCTCATTTGACTACAGGTTATAAAGTGATTGTCAATAAATCAACTGTACCTATTGGATCTGGTGACTGGGTAAGGAGGATCGTTTTAGATGGTGTTGACGAACGCAAAAAAGAAGAAGGGGGAACTGGTACAGATATTGAAGCAGAATTTGACGTAGTTAGTAACCCAGAATTTTTGCGCGAAGGTTCCGCCATCTTTGATACTTTTAACCCAGACCGCATTGTATTGGGAAGTAATAGTCAAAAGGCGCTAGGCATGATGCAGGAGCTTTATGCTCCTCTGGTTGAACGCAAATTTGCTGACGATCCTTCACTCCCACAAGTGCCAGTCGTAATGACAGATTTGAGTTCCGCAGAGATGATTAAATATGCTGCTAACTCCTTCTTGGCAACTAAGATTAGTTTTGTAAATGAGATTGCTAATATATGCGATCGCGTCGGTGCAGATGTGACTCAGGTTGCTAAGGGTATTGGGTTAGACTCCCGCATTGGTAATAAGTTTTTACAAGCTGGTATTGGTTGGGGTGGCTCCTGTTTCCCGAAAGATGTTTCTGCTTTAGTTCATACTGCTGATGACTATGGTTGTGAGGCACAATTGTTGAAATCAGCAATTGAGGTGAATAAGCGTCAACGAATGATAACAATAGATAAGTTACAGCAGGCGCTGAAGATTCTTAAAGGTAAGACTGTTGGGTTATTGGGTTTGACGTTTAAGCCTGATACTGATGATATGCGGGATGCACCTTCTCTAGATTTGATTCAAGAGTTAAACAGGTTAGGTGCCAAGGTGAAAGCTTATGACCCAATTATTTCTCAGTCTGGTATGCGTCATGGTTTGACTGGAGTAGTAGTGGAAACAGATGCAGAAAGACTTGCTGATGGTTGTGATGCTTTAGTTTTGGTGACTGACTGGAAACAGTTTGAGAAATTAGATTATGCTAAGATGTTGAAGTCCATGGAGCAGAATTTATTTGTTGATGGACGTAATTTCTGCGATCGCAAAGAGTTGGAAGCTGCTGGTTTTCAATATGTAGGGATTGGGCATTAACTCGCTTTTAGCAGTTAGTTTTCAGTTAGTATAATTTTCAAGAAAACATCATCTAGGAGTGTTCTACGGAGCGCTCCTAAATTTTTCCCCTACTCCCTACTTTACAGAATTAGGATTATTAGTGTGAAAAAAGTTACAAATAAAGAACGAAAAGCACACGAGGAGAGTTAAAAAATGGAAGATGAATTACGGTCAGAATATGACTTAAAAAGTTTAAAAATCAGAAAAATGGGTGCTAAACGTAAAAGTTTTGGGGAGACAATAATTAAGTTATACCCTGATGTTGCAGAAATGTTTCCTAATGCAGATGCGGTGAATAAAGCACTGCGTTTTTTAATTAGAATTACAAAAGAAAGTAAACTAAATAATAGTAATTTTATTAATTAATCAAACAATATTTGATTTTATGAGTCAAGAATTAATTAATCAAACAATATTTGATTTTATGAGTCAAGAATTAATTGATTTAAAACGAAGTATTATGGAAGGTCGATATGATGATGCGTTAGCAATAGTAGATGAATGGGAGTGGATGAGTAAAGAACAAATTTTACAAAAAATAGAAAGTTTTTTAGTCAGGTTATTAGTACATTTAATCAAAAATCAAGTTGAACAGTATTTAACTAATTCTTGGGCAGCATAAATTAGAGATTCAGTGCTGAAGATTCAATGTTTGAATATTAAGGCGAATAAAAGATCTTATTATATTAATATTGATGAGTGGGAAAGGGATTTAGATAATGCTTTTAAAGATGCTATTTTTGAGGCAAGTGTGGAAGTGAAAGGAGGTATTTATAAGCCTAATCAATTAAGTAAAATTGTGGATAAAGTGAAAATTATAGATATAGCTAATAGATTGATAAGTTTGACATACAATTGTTCAAGAGAAGGTTTACGAGATGTGCTTGATGATGAGTTTTATAAATTGCCTGGTGGTGAGGATTGGAATTTTAAATAGTTGGCTATAAGAAAGAAGGAAGAGGGAAGAAGGAAGAAGAAAGAAGGAAGAAGGAGTAAATACTAGACATCTCAAGAAAAGAGGAAACAGGGAAAACGGAAGCGGTATGCAGAGGTAAGTAATTGATAATTTATAGTAATTCCTGTTAAAATTTTTTAATAGATTTAGTGAAATATAAATAGAAGGATGGAATCTGTGGCAGAATTTGAGGAATTAATTCCAGACAATTCCTCTGGGAAAAGTGAGTAAAATCAGGCTTTTAACTTCTAACTAATGACAGAAACAACTGCTAGTTACGACGAACCTCGGAAAGCAGCAAAAAGAAAATTGCCGACAAAATATTCTTGACCTACTGCAAATGCGATTTTTATCAGTGCCAGAAACTCTGGTAGAGACTTTGAATAATATTGAAGATTTAACCCGGTTAAAACAACTGCTATTAGAAACAATTAGGGTTAATTTTGTGGCAGAATTTGAGACATTAATTCAAGACAATTCCTCTGGGGAAAATTAGTAAACATGACTTACTCAGAGACGCTATATCATAGATAGTAGGGGTTAACCGTCGTTAACCACTACAGATTGTGTATAATTTCATTGGAAAATTAGTAGAATCAGTCTTTCAACAATTAATAATTAATTATTACTTCTCCTTAAAAATAATAGGATTGACTCAAAGGAAAATTTTTTCTTGTTTATCCTTTAAAGGAGAGGCTTTAAACCTTAATTATTCGGTAAATTTGTTAAAATTCTTTAATTCTAGCAATAAATGTAACTAAGAAGAGGCGATCGCTTCTTATCAAAAAGCTATTGAACTTTATCCAAACTTTTCTCCATATCGCTACAAATTAAAAAAATTACTACAACACCGAATCTTTAAATAAACATCTAAAAAGTATCAATAACTTTATCAAGTATTCATAAAACTACCCTAATATATAGCAATGTACGCTGGCATATTTACAAATTGCAGGAATTGTCCAATAGCTAAAATTTTTATATTATCAGCTTTTATTCCCCCTATTGCCTATTGCCTATTGCCTGTTGCCTGTTGCCTGTTGCCTGCGCGCAGCGCTATAACAATCATTTGAGGTATGGTTCTTGGTGAAGTTATATAATTATTTCCCTGACAAATTAATTGTGTAGAACCTCCACCATCTAACATTATTACTTGAGTGGCACCGAAACTTTTCAAAACTTGAGCTGCATGGGGTTGAGTTGCTTTTTTGGAAGTAAAAATTAAAATAGTTTCATTGAGGCGATCGCCATCTTTGTCTTTAATTCCAATAAATGTTCTACCTGTTTTATCTTCGACTCCTTTATCAGCATTTTCCTGTAAACCAACAATAAGATTAGGTGCTGTTGATAATTGGAGATTATTTGGCTGAAATTTAGTAATTAATGCTCTATCTTTCCAGACTTCTAGCATTAATTTTTCATCGGGAAATTCTATTTCTCCTGCATAACCATCACTAACTATAATCCCATCTGACTTGACAGGAAATGCTAACCCTGTAGAGGTATTTTTATCATTTCTAAAAAATTGACCGTTAGTGATGCAAAATAAACTTGAATTTTCTGAATATAAGTTAGACCATACTTGTGATATTTTCTGACGTTCAAATTGTGGATCGTTACCGCCGTAAGCTCCTTTTTTAGTACCTAAGTCTCTGATATTTCCATAGATAAAATTAATTTTTGCACCTTGACTTAAATTAACAGTTTGCACATAATCTAAATCTTTTTGATAAAGAGTTGTTCCCTGAGAATTGTTAATAATTTGGAAACCTAGAGATAGAGGATTTGGGGATTTACTTTCAGCATTTTGGGAAGAAAAGAAGTTTATTGTTATTAGGAGGAAGGTTGTTAAAAATAATCCGGTTAAAGTCAGACTTTTTCTATTCATTATACCAATTTGATAAATATTTTTGACAAATGGTAGGGAGGTTGAATGCAATGTCCCTACATAATTATCATTTTTTTATGTAGTTCATTGACTTGAAAACTGTTGTAAAAGGCTAAAATCTCAATTCCTTGTAAATATCCTTCTTCAAAACATCTAAATTTATCCAAATCAAAAAAAGTTTGAAAAATTTAATATATTTTTACTTAAGTATCCTTATTTCAATTATTTCAATATAACTTTCCCTAAAATTATCTTCAAGCAAGACTTACCGAATAATTAAGGCTTAAAGTCTCTCCTTTAAAGGAGAAACAAGAAAAAATTTTCCTTTTTTTCAATCTTCTTCCTTTTAGGGAGAGGTAATTATCAATTATCCATTATCAATTATCAATTATTGAAAGGCAGTTTTTCACCTCAGCTTAAAAAGTAATGCTAGACTCAGAATATCCAAAAAAACTGTTGAAATTGCTCTAGTAGTATTACGCTTGGCATCGTTATATTTTCAGAGGAAATGTAGGCAATGAAAAATTACAAAATATTAACTTTAGGAGCGTCTGGTGCAGGTAAAACTGTATTCCTGGCCAGTATGTTTAGATCGTTATCAACCCAAGGAGAATATGGTTTCTATCTTAAGGCTGAGGATTTCAAATCACAGAGGCTACTGAATAATATTTACGAAAAGTTGATTATTGGAGAATTTCCTCTAGGAACCACAGAGATATCTGAGTGGAAGTTTACTTGTTGTATCCAGAATCCCGATCTGGAAAACTTTCCAATTTGTCAGTTTACTTATTTTGATTATGCTGGTGGACGGTTTACAGACATGGATAAAGAAGATTATAAGTTACAAGAAATAATTAAACAAGCTGATGCAATTTTAGGTCTTTTAGATGGTCAAAAAATTCAGGCATTAATGAATAATAATAATGAACAAAAGATTGATGATTTTTTAAATAAAGATTTACCACCAATAATTAAATGGATGTCCTATTGTCAAACACCTATTCAATTTGTAATTAGTAAATGGGATTTGCTGGAAAATGATAATTTTGGTTTAAAAGAAATAAGCGATCGCCTCTTAGACATTCCTAAGTTTAAAGAATTAGTTGTGAGTCGAAATAAAGAAGGTTCTCCAGTACGCTTAATTCCAGTAAGTTCAATCGGTTCTGGTTTTGCAACACCTCAACCTGATGGAAGTATGAAAAAGATTGCAGGTTCAATTCCACGTCCTTTTCACATGGAAGTTCCTGTATCTTGTGTTATACCCGATTTTTTAGAGAAAGAGGTTCAGGTAAACCTTAAACGATTAACTACTATTATGAACCTATCTATTCCTGAAAATAGTGGATTTAATAAATCCTTGCCAGTGGAAGTAATGATTGCACAATCAAGGTTTGGAATTTATCAACCGGAACTTTAATAACTACTTTAACCGGGCACACTGGTATTATCACCACCCTAGCTTTTAGTCCAGATAATCAGACCTTAGCTAGTGGTAGTGATGACAAAACGATTAAAATTTGGCGAATTGTATAAAATATAGCTTAAGTAAATATGACAACTAATAATATTCGTAACTATCGAATGCGAGCAATTTTACTAACTTTTCTATGCTGTTTGGTACTTGGAAGATGGGCAGTTTTTTATTTGCCATTCGGAATTGTCACAATTGTTTATGGAACTGAAGTCAAGACACGACTTGAATTGACAGACGAACTAGGAGCAACTACAGCATCAAAAAAAGCTAAGAAATGGTTTTGGTTTGGTTTAATAGTAGCGATAATAATTATGGCTTTATATGGATATTATAAGTATAATATTATGGCTGATAATAATTATTATTATGACTAATAATAATATAATGATAGAACCTAATACTAATAATATTAATAATCTATTCCTAACAATAACTTAAACATAGAAGGGTTATACTAACTCACTTTAAAAATGTCATAAATCTTGGGAAACTTATAACTCCTGAAATTACTGTAACGAACAATGGCAATATTTGATAAAAAGAGAAAAACTCAATGAATTAGAAAACTATACCATTAACCTCTATGGAAATATCTTAAAGCTACAAGATCATCCACTTGATTTAGCGATCGCTCAACTTCGCAACCAGGAAATTGTTGAGTACATTAATATCAGCGCAAAAATTATAAATAAAAAGGAATGTCAAATAAATTCCTGAAGTAATCTCATAGATACCATAAAATGGAATAGCATCCGAATTACTAAAAGCAGGTATTCCTAAAAGTCAAATTTTCTTAGGTTTTCATCCATCCGATGTGCGACCTTTTACATAATTTGCATTAATTATTGACTACACCTGGAAGTAATCTTATCTTAAGATATAATAATTAACAGTTGAGACACTCATTAATCTAAAACACAGTCAAAAGTATTATGAAAAACATTAAATTCAACGACTTAGAAAAACAATTTTTATTAGCTGAAAAAGAACTTATTTCTATAGAGCATGAAGGAAAAACTATTGGTTATTATTATCCAATAGGCGATCGCGAAGCCGCCCAAAAAGCAAAAGAAGAACTTGACAGAATTTTGGAGAAAACATTACCTCCCACCGAATTAACAGAAGAAAAAATAGCATCAATGTTTAGTAAGATCGATCATGAAGCTGTACATGAAGCAGCAGAAAAACTTAAGGCAATTAACGCGGAAATATTAGCTACGACAGGATTAACCGAAGACGAATATGTATCAATGTTTATGAATGCAATTGAGGATGAAGAATCATGCGTCTAGTCGTTGATACAAATATCTTAGTTGCTGAACTACTGAGAAATCGGGGGATAGCTCTAATTAATTCGCCAAACTTTGAATTATCATTAGCTGAAAAGATGAAAAATGAAGTTCAATACGAATTGCAAAAGTGGGTCTCTATAATGGTTAATAAAGCTAAGTTTACTCCAGAACAGAGACAATTTCAAATAGAAATAGCCCTAGGAATAATTGATAGGAAAATTGTCACTTTTCCTTTATCTTATTATCAATCATTTGAAGCAGAAGCAAGAAAACGTATTCCTAGAGACCCCAATGATTGGGAAACAGTTGCCTTAGCGTTAGCTTTATCCGCAGCAATTTGGACAGAAGATTATGACTTTTTTGGTTGTGGATGTCCGACTTGGACTACTCAAACTTTATTGCTGCAAATTAACCAATAACCCCGAAGTAGGCAAGAGATAAATCTATTACCGAAAAATTGTGGTTTAAAGCCTCCCCTTTTAAGGGGATAATAAAGAAAAATTTTCATTATTAGTCAATCCTCTTCTTTTCAAGAAGAGATAATTATTAATTATTAATTATTCATTATTCATTGTTGAAGGGCATTCCGGCTCGCACTACAAAATTTTCAACATTTACCTTGTACATCATTTACCCAAAATATTATGAAAAACATTAAATTCAATAACTTAGAAAAACAATTTTTATTAGCTCAAAAAGAACTTATTTCTATAGAGCATGAAGGGAAACCTATTAGATAATAATACCAATAGGTGATCGTGAGGCAGCCAAAAAAGCCAAAGAAGAACTTGACATATCTAAAATACATCCAAAATCCTTTAATTTTTCTCCCTTTGTCTGTTCAAAATGCTAACTTTTTGAGCTTTTTCGAGTGGAAAACTTGCTTTTTTTTATACCAAATTAAAGATTAAAGCCCGATCAAATAAATATTAAAGGTTTATCTTTTACCAAAGCAAACGCTTCAACATCAAACCGATAAAGACTAGCTGGTCTACCTGCTCCCCGTGATGTTTTTACTCCAGTATCAGATAAGAAACCTAACTTTAATAGCTTGGCACGAAAATTAGAATAATCTGAAAAATTGTCTCCTAAAATAGTTGTATAAAGTTGATATAACTCTCCCAAAGTAAATTCTTCTGGTAAAACGTCAAAAGCAACAGGACTATACTCAAGTTTATTTCTTAATCTGAGATATCCATATTCAATAATTTTTTGATGGTCAAATGCTAACTGAGGAATTTGTTCCAGAGGATACCAAGCAATACCTGTTACTCCATCGGCAATTAATTCTGCTTCTTCAAATCTAACTAAGGCAAAATAACTGACTGATAAATATCTACAATTATAAATAGATTCTCTGGGGTCACGACCAGGACCGCCAAAAGTATATAATTGCTCTAAATATAGATTTTTGACCTTAATTTTTTCCGCTAAAATTCTGTAAGCTGCTGCTTCTAGAGATTCTCCTTGTATTACTAATGTACCTGGCAAACTCCAGTAGTTAATAAATGGTTCTTTTTGTCGCATTACTAATAAAACCAATAAGCGGTTTTGTTGAGTATCGACAGAAAAAATTACGTTATCTACTCCTACTTTAAAATCTGCTTTATTATTTTGATCATTTACACTTTTTCTATGGTCGCGTCCTGGCATTTGTACAACTGCTCCCGATATATATAATCTTTAATGGGAGGCGTAATAATTGCTGGGTCTCCTTGCTCTCGATATGCGGATGAGGAAACATTAGGAACTTCTAAAGAAGCTATTTTTACTCCTGTATTTAGTTCTCTTAACTTTTGCAAATCTGCCTCTTCTATTGTAATACCTTTTCGAGGTACAACTAATAATCCTACTTTCTGCAAAAGTTCTTCTATTTTATACCAATTTGGTAATTGTTTGACTAAATCTGAACCTACTACTAAAGTAAATTCAGCATTATCCCATTTTTTTCTAGCACGTTCAACAGTTTCTATAGTACGACGACTACTTAATTCTGAATTGAGAGAAATATTGTTTTGATTAGAGTCAATATTTTCAATCAAAATTGATAACATTGCCGAACGTTGTTTGAGGGGTATTTTATGTGATTTAAAGGGATTATCTGATGCCCAAACTATTACTAGATCGAAGTTTTGAGAGAGCCATTTAATAATTGTTTCATGTCCGGATGTTGGTGGATCGGCACTTGTACCGAATAAAGCAATTTGAGTCATTTTTTTTGATTTTATATAAGTTCCTAAGTCGGACATTTTTCTAATATATAGCAATATGATTTTAGTTGTGAGATGGAGACTTTTGTTTTAGGGAATAGGGAATAGGGAATAGGGAATAGGGAATAGACTAATATATATGAATAAGATAACTGCTATATTCTATACTTTCAAGGAAGACCTCAATTCTCACATCTGATTCCTGACTGCTATAGCAGTTTTTAAACGAGTCGCTAAATTGACTATATCATCTTTTCTAGCAATAATTTCTATCCACTCATTTGGCATATTTTCTATACCATAATAAATTCCTGCTAAACCTCCTGTTACCGAAGAATTAATAATTAATAATTATTAATTAAATAATTCAGCTTTATTAGCCGACCCTTTCAAGGGGAAAAAAGCGGTTGTTAGCGGAGCTTCCCGAAGGGTGGGATGGATGGGTTTCCTAACCATATCCAATCGACCAAGAGAAGAAATAATATTTCCTTATATTCAATTCCGTAACGGTTTTAACCAGAGGTAATTATCCATTATCCATTATCAATTAATGAAGGCTCCGGTTGTATCTGTATCTTTACCTAAATTTACTGCTTTTAGAACAGCTATTTTATACCATTTTAAACAAAGAATGTTACGAATAATAAGCACCATGGTGCATACTTTATCTGAAAGTCTATTTGACGAAAAAGATAATTTACAACATCAAAAATGGTATTATACCTATTCATTCTTACTCCTGAATTCTGTTTGCGGAGCATGACAAACGGAAATCCTCAGAAATACCCTAATTATTTATAGCAAACATTTATCAATTTGGTATTAGGTATGGAGGGAAGAAACTAATACATAAGAATTAAGATAACTGCTATATTCTATACTTTCAAGGAACACCTCAATTCTCACATCTGATTCCTGATGGCTATAGCAGTTTCTAAACGAGTCGCTAAATTTACTATATCATCTTTTCTAGCAATAACTTCTATCCATTCATTTGGCATATTTTCTATACCATAATAAATTCCTGCCAAACCTCCTGTTACAGCTCCAGTTGTATCTGTATCTTCTCCTAAATTTACTGCTTTTAGAACAGCTTCGGCAAAAGAATTTGTAGTTAATAAACACCATAAAGAAGCTTCTAATGTATCTAATACATAACCACCCGCATGAATTCTGGTTACAGGTAGAGATTCAATTTCTCCATCCAATACTTTTCGGAAACGAGATATCTCTCCTACATACTTTTCTTGTGAGTATATTTGTTGAATATTTTCAATTCCTTGTAAATATGCTTTCTTTACTTCTAAACCTTGTAATAAACAAATAGCTATACTGATATAAATACCACAAGCCATTTGCGACCTTAAATGACCATGAGTTATACAAGAACAATCATGGACTTGCTGAATTAAATCTGGAAATTCAACGTTTTTATAGTAATAAGCTAGGGGTAAAATTCTCATTAACGAACCATTGCCATTATTCCTATCTTCTTTACCTCCAGCTTCTATTGCTGAGACACCTTTTTTAATCCGAGAAATAGCTCCAGCAGTGGTACCTCCAATATCAAAAACTTTACCATGAGGAGTCCAATAATCTTCATAACGCCACCGATAAAAAGAGTGGGCGATCGCTTCTAAATCAAATCCTTCACATAGACATTCAGCTAAACATAATGTCATTGAACTATCATCTGACCAGGTGCCTGGTGGTTGATTATGTGCGCCATAACCAATCATTTCTGTGACAGGTTTAATTGTTCTTTCGTTGCGACTGGAAAATTCTACAGGTACGCCTAAAGCATCTCCAATACACACACCCATTAAACCTGATAATACTTGGGAATTATTCATAGTTTTATATCAATTGAAGTTAAATTGTTTTACAGTGCTTTTCATTAGATATTAAAGAGGGAGTCGGGAGTCGGGGAAATAATTGATAATTTATGGATAATAATTGATTTTATTTTTGATTTTTGGAGATATTTAGTAGTTAGTGATTATTTTTAATATCATGTTTGTTTAATTAGCAGTCGTAAAGTTCTTAGGTGGTAGGTATAAATTCAAGCTCGAACACTGGAAACGGAGCAGAAATTTGGTATATCGCTTCAATAGAACATTTTCCTCATTTTCTCTTAATATTTATTTTTTAAGTATTTTATATCATGTCCGCACTTTATTGTTTGTGTAAAACCAAGGGTGAATATCTACAGGAAATTTAAGTTTTTTCAAGCTTTTAAGCCTTCTTCCCTCTTCCTTCTTCCTTCTTCCTTACTTTCGCTATACAATACCGATGCTACCGGACATGATATTAGCTTGAGTTTTTGGCGTTGGTGATTTGAGGTTATGATATTATGTCTGGATAAGAGCGGAATAGAACTCCGTTCCACACTCCGTGTTTTCGATGCGGAATGCTGCGCTTGACCTGTCGCATATCGTTAACGTGCGTTGTGCGCCAGCTAAACAAAAAAACTTTCTCCTTCTACTACTCTTTACTTCTTCTTTCTTTCCTCCTGAGGACTGAGGACTGAGGACTGACTCCTAAGTAATTAAGATTAATGTTATACACGCTCTTCAGCAACGCCGAGTTTTTTGTGTAATTTCTTGTAAGTTATCAGAAATTTTCATTGGTAACAAATTAGGATTTTTTAGACTACGAATTTCTGGAGGCAAACTAGCAACAGAAGCAGCAGTACGTTTAGCGATCGCTTCTAGATTTTCCGATTTTTGCACTATTTTCCCATCTTTAACTACTTGTGACATTAATTTTATGAAAGAATCAGTTTGATGTTCTGTTTGATTCGATACATCTTCGTCCATTAATCCCAAATAATCCTGTTTCAATTGACCATTTTCCAGATATCTATATATTTGTTTTCGACCAGGATAACTCACTTTCCCCGTAGAATTTTTCATCACCGGAATGCCGTCTATTTCTACCAATTTATAAACTCCATTGACAGGGACACCAGTTACCAACTTAGTACCGATACCATACCCATCTATACAAGCATTCTCCCGCTGAAGTCTAGCTATTTCCCACTCATCTATATCTCCACTAGCAAAAATTGTCACTTCTGGTAGTAGCGATCGTACCTCCTGGGATAATTGGACTAAATTTCCTGAATCTAACCTTACCCCACTCACCTGCATATCACCCTGCTTAACTCGTTGTGCTAATAGGTGAGTAGCTGCCGACGTATCGTAAGTATCTATCAATAGGGGTGCTTCAGGAAAATATCGTTGAAAAGCATGAAACGCATCCTCCTCCGTACCTTCAACGGCAGATATTGCCATCACCAAAGCATGAGCCATTGTACCTACTGGTTTCCTACCCAGTTTCAAAGCTGCCAAAACATTAGAAGTAGCATCCATTCCACCTGCTAAAGCAGCACGAGCCGCCCAAACACTAGCTTGGGGACTAAATGCACGTCTAGTGCCAAATTCAAATAACTTTGCATCATGGCCTGCAATATCCCGCATTCTAGCTGCTTTTGTGGCAATTAAAGTTTGGTAGTTGAGAGTATTCAATAGATATGTTTCCACTAACTGTCCTTGCCAAAGTGGAGCTTCTATCCGCAATAGAGGTTGGTTCGGAAATATAGCTGTTCCTTCTGGTACTGCCCATACATCTCCAGTAAATTTAGCCTCTGCCAAAACCGACCAAAATTTATTAGGAACATTAGCAAATATCCCAGTTGACTGTAAAGCCTCAATTTGAGCGGGGTTAAATCGAAATTTTTCTAAATAGTCTAATACTTGTGCTAAACCCATAGCAATGAGATAGCCAAAACCGACCGGGAGTCTTCGCACAAATACTTCAAAATTAGCTTGCCGTTGGTCTATTTCTTCCCCAATATAACAAGCTGCCATTGTTAATTGGTAGAGGTCTGTTAACAAACTGTAATCTTCCGGCGAGAGAGAAAGTTCTCGATCTTCTTGTGTCATTGGACAACTTCCTAACTAAGCTGCTTCATAAAACCGACATAAAACGTCACAAGTGTGACATTTTAATGTTTACTTCCTGCTTCCACTGAGGCCGTCGGCGGTTACTCATCCACAGGCATTGACGGTCAAGCTGACCGCATTTCTTAAATTAATTGAGGCATTCAAGTCTCGGTCAATTGATAAACCGCATTCTGGGCAGTCATAAGTTCTGATGTTCAAAGGCATATCCTGTACATGACCACACCTACTGCAAGTCTTAGAAGATGGAAAAAATCTGTCTGCTACTACTAATTCACAGCCGTACCATTGACACTTGTATTCAAGCTGTCTTCTAAACTCGTAAAATCCTTGGTCTGCTATAGATTTCGCGAGCTTATGATTGCCTAACATACCGCTGACGTTCAAATCTTCTATGACAACAGTGCCGTGGTTCTTGGCTAAGTAAGTTGTCAATTTATGAAGTGCATCTTTACGGATGTTAGCTACTCGTCTATGTTGTTCGGCTAGCTTGACTACAGCTTTGTACCAGTTGCTTGAATGCTTAACTTTCCTACTCAGTTGTCGTTGTAACTTAGCTAGTCTATTTTGCGCTTTTTTGTAAGGCAAAACACTCTTGAAGACTTCACCAGTACTTAGTGTTGCTAGTGTCTTAATTCCTAAATCTACACCTACAGCTTCTGTAGTTTTATTAGTTGCAGTCGGAGTAAATTCATAGCTGCAACTTAAATACCAATCGCCAGCTTGTCTACTAATAGTTATTTTTTTAGTTGTTGCTTCAATAGGTTCATAAGTTTTGACCATACCAATAAAAGGTAATTTGTGACTCCATCCGTTTAGTTCTATTGGTTTTCCACAATTATCTATTGTGAATGAATCAGACCTACCTTTCTTCTTAAATCTTGGATATTTACCTAACCCTTGAAAAAATCTTTTAAATGCTTCACCTAAGTTCAGGAAAGCATATTGATAAACTCTAGACGACAAGTTTTTCATCCAAGGATAAAGAGGTTTTGTGTGATTGGTAAAAACTTCTCTCAGTCTACGGGCATTAGCTTTATAACCATCTTTATAAGCTGCATTCCACAAACTTAAACCCCAGTTATAGCACCATCTACCATACCCCGCGTGTTGAGCCATCAGAGTTTTTTGCTGATTATTTAATTTAAGTTTGGTTCTAATGGATTTCATCTTATGGTTGAGCACAGCCTGCCTTGCGAGTATGCTTTTTTACGTATTATATCGTTATTCTTTGATTAAGTCAATGCTCTTAGTTTTAATTATAGTAAAAAATACTATATCTGTCCAGGTAATTTTGATAATTGTCTATAAAACTATTAGTAACTCTTCTACTTCCTTCACTTCTAAAGTTATTTCTAGCTAGATAAAGCTGTATCTCAAATTTTATTAGCAATAAATATAGTAAATTTAATTATAATCAGCCTTGCATTTAATACTTTTGGAGTCAATATGTTATACTACAGTTTAAATTCTAGAATAGATAATCCTGTGAGTTTTCACCTAGAGAAGTATCAGCTCAAAGTAAATTATTGTAAAGATAAAACTATAATTATTCACATTTTATGTCGATCCCTATAGTCAGTAGTTACGAAATAATACAACCTCCAAATAAATATTACAACTATCATCAAGTCAGAGAATAAGCAGCTAGAATAAAAGTGTAAGGAAATCAAAGTTTTATTGACAAAAAAGAGGTAAAAATTATGAATATTTTCCAATCTATTGAAGAGGCTGTTGTTTATATATCAGAAGCAATTAGCCGCATTTTTGGTCCTAGCGATGATATGTATCCAATGATTGGTGTAAATCCTTTTGAAGGAGACCCTTATCACGGACCTAATTGGGCAGAGTAATACAAAAGGTTCAGTAAAATTGTTAGCTTAGTAGAAAAAAATAAGTTTTGTCAGAACTATTGAGGAAGGAAGGACTAAAAGACCGAAACAGTGAATCGGGATACTGAACAGTTGACGCTCCTCTCTGTCGATCTCTAATCAATTTTAGACACCGCTTATGACGCACGTGGGTATTAAACCTATAAGGGAAAAGATAATATCAAGTCAAATTAATTAACCATAATGTAGGGACTAATCATCGTTAGTCCCTATAGCTTTACCAGAAGCAAAGTTTATGGGGTTGCACATTCTGGAATGATATTGGCAAAAATTAGTTTAGACTCTGACTAAAAAAACCTAATATTAATCATTCTAGCAATTGATTAATCCACAATCCAATTCAATCAAAAATCTCAAATCATTCGTCGCTGTGCAACGCCAAGTTTATTATGCTTGTTCAATGAGACTTGATATAAGTAGTTTAAAACCTACATTCGGCACTTCAAAGCATAATATAAAGGGCAAGTAGTCAGTAGTCATTTAGGGGAGCCGTCGGATTGGCGACATGCATTAGTCAGTAGGGAATGATGCTGACTAATTATCTGACTGCATCAAGTATTTATGCTTAATTTATTCAATTTAATTTGGCTTTTGTCTCAGTTAAATTATCATCATTTATAGAGTATAAATACTGAGCAAACCACTGATATTTGTGATACTTTTTATGTGAAAAATTGAGGTGCGGAATCTGAGTTAAAAGCTTAAAAAAGGATATATAAAATATTAATATTTTATATTATTTATATACCTATTACTAAGTTATTTTTTCTGTTGCCTACCTCTATAAAAATAGATTTAGCAAAAAGCATAGAGCAGCACTACCCAGTGGCACAGTTAAATTATCAATACCAATTTTTGATAAGGTCTCCAAACCAGTAGCAGCTAGTGCCACAGGAATAGCAACGACCCAAGTTGGCCAAATATTGCCTTGTACTGCCAAAAGAATCAAACTACAAATAGCATAACTAACCAAACACATAGTTAGGGAACCCTCCCAACTTTTCTTCATTCCCCAAACTTGATAAGGATGTTTGCCAAAATTTTGACCAATAACAGCAGCTAAACCATCGCCCCAAGCCATAATTAAAATACCCAGAGCTGCATATTGAGGTTGTTCAAGAAACCAAAAACAACCGATAAGAATGCCAATACTAACTGCATAGAAAAATGTGCCTAAACTTTTGCGTCCCACACTATTAACACTGGGAAGAATGGGAAGTCGGTAGGAAATTAAAGCGATCGCTGCTGAGAGAATTCCAGCCATAATACCTACCCATGCCGGAATTTGTAACCACCAAGCTAATAGAATTACATTACCTGTGCCAATATGAACTACTTTTCGTGATATTTCTGGGTCTACTTTGGCAAAACGATTAAGTACTTCAGCAAAAATTAAAATAATTCCTAACCATGCTCCGACTAGAAAAACTTGGATAAAAATATTGGGAAATGTACTGATTATTGCCACTATTAATTATATAAATTATTAACTTAATTCAACAGAAATAATATTACCAAATAATATCAGGACTTATATCAAATTCGGTTAAACAGTTATAGAATGGTTAAGTCAAGAGGAGTCAGGAGGAGAAAGAATTAGAAAGATGAGCGTAGTTATGGCAATAGGAGAATTTTTGTATGTCCCATCAGACGGATGTGATCTTATGCACAATATCAAATTATACGCCATCTCTAGGGGGTAACTGCCGTTAGCATCTACTAGATATAGTAGTTGTGCTTAATATCATGTCCGGATAATTAGCGATAGAACTCCGTTACGCGCTCTGCGTTAACGTAGTTGTGCGCCAGCAAACAAAAAACTTTCTGTTTCTTCTTCTTTCTTCTCTCCTGACTCCTGACTCCTTAAACTTTCTGTTTCTTCTTTTTTCTTCTCTCCTGACTCCTGACTCCTTTCCTGAAGATGTCTATTGCAATATTTGATGATAGTTAAAATTACGAAGTAGTTTAGTTGCTTGGTAACTATCCACTGGTTTTGAAAATAAATATCCTTGTCCTTTTTCACATTTAAGTCGCTTTAGTTGTTGCATTTGCTCTTGAGTTTCTATTCCTTCTGCAACGATGTCTAAGCCTAAATTATGAGCTAGTGCAGTAATGGCACTAACAATTTTTAACGACTGACCAGTAACATTCAAGTCTAATTGGCTAACAAAAGAGCGATCGATTTTCAAACTATTAATTGGGAATTGGTGTAGATAACTTAATGATGAATAACCTGTACCAAAGTCATCAATTGATAATTTAATATTTCGATTTTTCAATTGATTCAATACTGTGGTTGCTAAAATAACATTTTTCATAATCACTGTTTCAGTAATTTCAAGTTTTAAATAATTAGGTTTACAGTCTGTTGCTTGCAAAATTTCGTCAATTTCTTCTACTAAATTTGGTTGTGAAATTTGGTGACTAGAAAGATTAACACTCATGGTCAAATTGTAGTTAGGAAATTCACAAGTAGAATTAAACGCAGGAAAATTAGTCTGACATTTGCCATTGCCATTGCCATTACCATTGTTAACTTGAGATAAACAGTTAGATGTTGAAGATATTTCTTGAGTGCTATTAACTATAAACTGACAATTATTTTCTTGATATTTATGTCCAAAGAACTCTTGCTGCCAAATAGTTAATTGATGACAAGCAGCTCGTAATACCCACATTCCAAGAGGAACAATTAAACCAGTTTCTTCTGCCAGAGGAATAAACTGTCCTGGAGAAATCAAGCCTTTAGTTGGATGATGCCAACGTATCAAAGCTTCAAAACCTGTAATTTTACCTGTAGATAAACAGATAATTGGCTGGTAATTTAAGATAAATTGAGAATTAGCTGGATCTTGTTTAATCATTTCTACAGCTCGTCGGAGGTCATTTTCTAGCTCCAGCAAGGATATAGCTTCGTCGTGCATGATCAAATCAAATACTTCATGTCTGGCTTTACCAGAAGCTTTAGCCCTATACATAGCAATATCTGCATCTCGTAGTAAGTCTTCTGGATTGTTGTAGACAGGACAAATAGGGGGATAATTTTTATCGGTATGATTATGATTAGCAAAATTTCCGCGACTGTGAACAATACCAATACTAGCTGTAGTAAAAATTTCATGTCCTTCTATATAAATTGGTTTGGCAAGTTCTTGATTAATTTTACGAGCTACTCTAGCAGCGTAGCTAATGTCCGGTGGATACTCTAATAATATTGTGAATTCGTCTCCTCCTAATCTTGCCAGAGTATCTGATGCTTTAATACAACTCTGGAGTATCTTGGCGATCGCTATTAATAGTTGATCTCCTATATAATGTCCTAAGGTGTCGTTAATTACTTTAAACCGATCCAAATCTAGAAAAAGAACAACAAACTCATAATCTAAATGTTGTCTAGACCGACGCAGCGCTTGTTCTAATCTATCAAATAATAAGGTACGGTTTGGTAAACCTGTCAGTGCATCATGAAGGGCGTCATGGAGCAGTTTTTGCTGTGCTTGTTTGCGTTGAGTGATATCTCTAATCATTATCTGCACTGCTGCCTTGTCATAATAAGTATAGGGTATTCCAGTTATTTCGACATCTATAATTTCTCTATCCAGGGTGATTAACTTTTCTTCTTCTAAATGTGTTTGTTGTCTTTGGTGCTGAACTTTTTGCAGTCTCTGCTTCTCTAATTCTATGTAGTCTGGGTGAATAAATTTCCAGATCGATTGACCAATAATTTCTTTTGGAGATTTTGCACCAAGTAACTGAGCGCCAGCAGTATTGATATAGACAATTTTTTCCATCCAAATTACTGATATAGCTTCTGGTGAATATTCTACTAAACGACGGTAACGTTTTTCGCTTTCTCGCAGTAACACTTCAGCTTGCTGACGTTCTAAATCTATTTGATAAGCTGTTATAAATCTACCAATACCTTGAGCCATTAATTCAATAATTTCTTCTTCGTAGTATTCAAACTCTTTAGTTCTTGCTTGGGAAGATAAGAAACATAAAGTACCATAGATTTGATTATTTACAAATATTGGAGTACAAATATATACTTTTATTGGCATACCTTTTATTTCTGAGGAATCTGACTGATCAATACAGGCTGTTTTTTGTTCTTTCACTACTTTTTTACAAAAAATCTCACATAAATTAAATTTTCTTCCTGGTACAAAATAATCCTGTTTTGATTGTACAGATCTAACAATATATAATCCCTCTTTTATTTCACCAATAACACCAGTATCCGTGCCAAAAATTTCACAACCAGCTTGGAGATAATCAGCAAAAAGTTCTTCTATATTATGATAATTACGAGTAACAATTCTATGCAGTTGTTTCAGACTAGAACTAAATTTTTCTAAAGCTTGGGACTTAATAAATAATTCTGTTTCCCAACGGAATCTTTCTGTAACATCTGTTTGAATACCAATAAAATGTGTTAAATGCTTTTGAGAGTTGTAAACTGGTGAAATGAAAAGTTCGTTCCAAAAATATGTGCCATCTTTCCGTACATTTTGCAAAATAACATGACATTCTTGACCATGTAAAATCGCATTTCTTAACTTAGAAAGTTCTGGTTGATTTGTTGATTTTCCCTGCAAAAATCGACAATTTTTGCCAATTAGTTCTTCAGTTGTATAACCTGTAATACGTTTGAAACTAGGATTAACATAAATAATGGGATTATCTCGCTGAGTAGCATCAGTAATCACGATACCATTGCTACTGCTATCAATAGCTCGCTTCATCAGTTCCAAATATTCCTGATTAGCATGACGCTCAATGGCAGTTGCAATAATATTAGCGATCGCTTCGAGAAAGTATATTTCATCCTGGGTAAATTCTCGATGTTCACAACTATGAACCCCCAAAACACCCCAAGCTTTATGAGTAAGTTCGGGATCGGTTGTTTGATATGCTGTAATTTTCAAGTTAGGTATGATCAAAGTAGCACCACTAACGATGTGATGGTTATGTAGGAGAGGAGAACCTGAAAAGCTAGTTTCCACAGGAAAATCTTTGACCGTAACTGGTTTGTCAACAAAAAGAGTATAACCAGCTTGAGACTTTTCTCTGGCAGCAGTAATTGTAGCTTTACCAACCAATCCTTTTTTCCAACCTACTCCAGCACGGAGGAGCAGAGCATTATTTCCAGGTAACAACTCTAGAATTTGGCTAAATTTTACATTCAAAGTTTTGGCAACTATGGTGGCAGCTGTATCAAGCAGTGTATGATAATCTGATGTTGCTATAGCTTTTTGCCCTAACCATGCTACTGCTGCTTGTTGACGTTCGCGAGATTTGAGGCAATCTAAGAGTAGGTCTTCATTTACTTGCGCTTGCTTTTGCTCTGTAATATCTCGGTTAACTCCTATAGTTGCAACTATCTGATGAGATTTATCTAGCATCGGTACAACTGTAGTTTCGCATATGCCTTCACTACCATCTTTGCGAATAAAGTTTATTTCTCCTGCCCAGCGACCATCTTCCTTCATCTTCTTGAGAATTTCCTGAGTTAACACAGAAGCTTCTTGCGGTTTGTGTAAAATGCCTGGAGTCTTACCCAAAACTTCAGTTTTGCTATAGCCAAACATTCTAGTTGCTGCTGGGTTCCAATCAATAATATGACCATGAATATCCGTAAGAATTACCCCATCATAGATATTCTCAAAAGTTAAAGCTTGTCTTTTTAATGACTGTTGAGCAAATTTGCGTTCTGAGATGTCCAAAAATATTGACAGTATTGCAGTTTCCCCATTAAACTTGATGGAATGCATTGATGTCTTAGCCCAAAATGGTGTGCCATCTGCTTTTTTTAAGTACACTTCGCGGTCTCGCACTACACCTCCTTGATGCAGATTTGCGAACAACAATTCACATTCTTGAGGATTACAGTAAAAACCTGATTTGGGACGACCGATTAATTTTTGACCAGGAAGTCCAAAGGTAAATTCAAAGAGTTTGTTATTGAAAAGTATTACACAATCAATTGTACGGCTAATTACTATTGCTACTGGCATTACTTCCGCAATATTCTTCCACAATTCTTCATTTTTTCTTTTTTTCATAGCTTACTTAAGACCTATATTTTAACTTTTTAATTTATTTATAAAGTTGTTTTTTTAAAGTTGTATTTTTATTGATTTATTTTAATTTTATTTTGATTGTCTTTTCTGATTTTTTTGCTGACTATGTTACACTATCGATCTGAAATAATTAGCGATCCCTAACCCTAATCATAAAAGTGACATTTATTACATTCTCAAATCAAATAGCACCTGAAAAAATTATCACACCCCGATCAAACCTGATAATCATCTTGGGATAGATTATCAATATTGCAACATAAACTTATTTTAATCTCAATAATTAAATTTTAAAGTAATTTGTAAATTTTTTTTAATATCTTTTCTAAATATTTATGAAAATTAAAGTAGGTAAATAATATGTCAAGATTAGTTATATAAGCGATCGCTGCCACAAAAAAGGCAATTGCTCACACAAATAATTCCATGTCGGTAGCAATCAAAAATTAGCCATAGTACACAAATATAGTCTAGATCAACTATTTATATAAAGTTTTAATGAAGAAGATAAATAGATTCATAGCACACGAATATAGTCTAGATCAACTATTTATATAAAGTTTTGATGAAGAAGGTAAATAGATTTTAGGTAATTGTTTAATGTTCGCCCTCAGATTTAAGCCCTACTAATTGTAAAGATTCTAAGCAAGGTCTTCTACAATTATAATCTCTGGAGCGTAGCAATCATAATTTGATAGACAATAGTTTCTGTAAAAAAGACAACTGGAAAAGCAATAATGAAGTATTGAAACCTACTGTTTTTTTAGTTACGTTACCATTCTATATTTGGTGGGATATTGGATCAGATATATCCCTGAAAAAAATATCTAAAATATAGAATTGACGATGTAAACCTGGAGGACACCCGAACAATGTTAGACAACTATGAAAATCACGTTAAACAACGGGCAGATTTAGGAATTCCACCACTGCCACTAGATGCTGAACAAACATCAGAATTATGTGAACTTTTGAAAAGTCCACCTGTAGGAACAGAAGAAAAGTTAATGGCATTACTGCGCGATCGCATACCACCAGGAGTAGATGAAGCAGCTTATGTCAAGGCGGGATTTCTCACAGGTATTGCTAAAGGAGAAATTACCAGTCCCCTAATATCCGCCACCTACGCAGTTGAATTATTAGGTACAATGGTTGGTGGTTATAATGTTCAATCTCTGATAGAGCTACTCAAATCAGAAAATTCTGAACTAGCAAATACAGCAGCTCAAGCTTTAAGTAAAATTCTGTTAGTCTATGACGCTTTTAACGACGTTATAGAATTGGCAGAAACCAACCCCTACGCCAAACAAGTAGTAGATTCTTGGGCAGCAGCAGAATGGTTTACCACTCGCCCCCAACTGCCAGAAACAATAACAGTCACAGTCTTCAAAGTTCCTGGCGAGACTAACACCGACGACCTGTCACCTGCTCCCCACGCTACTACTCGTCCCGACATTCCACTCCACGCATTAGTGATGCTGGAATCAAAAATGCCAGAAGGGTTAGAAACAATTGCCGAATTAAAACAAAAAGGTCATCCAGTTGCCTACGTTGGGGATGTTGTCGGTACAGGTTCATCTCGGAAATCTGCCTGTAATTCTATGTTGTGGCATATTGGGGAAGATATTCCTTTCATTCCCAATAAACGTTCTGGCGGTTATATTTTAGGAGGAAAAATTGCTCCTATTTTCTTCAACACTGCTGAAGACTCTGGCGCGTTACCCATCGAATGCGATGTTACCAAAATGGAAACTGGCATGGTAATAACTATTCATCCCTACAAAGGGGAAATTGCCAACGAAGCAGGAGAAATAATTTCCACTTTTACTTTGAAACCAGAAACCATGGTAGACGAAGTACAAGCAGGGGGGCGAATTCCTCTATTAATTGGGCGTACCCTCACTGACAAAACCCGTAACGCTCTGGGATTAGAAACCAGCACTGTATTTACTCGTCCGCAAATGCCAGCAGATACAGGAAAAGGTTTCACCTTAGCACAGAAAATGGTAGGTAAAGCGTGCGGTTTACCAGGAGTTCGTCCGGGAACAGCTTGCGAACCATTGATGACAACAGTAGGTTCTCAGGATACCACCGGACCTATGACCAGGGATGAAATGAAAGAACTCGCTTGTCTTGGTTTCAGTGCTGACTTAGTAATGCAGAGTTTTTGTCATACCGCTGCTTATCCCAAACCAGTTGATATTAAGACTCATAAACAGTTACCAGATTTCTTTTCTGCTCGTGGTGGGGTAGCGTTGCGTCCGGGAGATGGAATTATTCACTCTTGGTTAAACCGGATGTTGTTACCGGATACAGTAGGAACAGGTGGTGATTCTCATACCCGTTTTCCTCTGGGAATTTCGTTTCCTGCGGGTTCTGGTTTGGTAGCGTTTGCAGCAGCTCTGGGTTTGATGCCATTGGATATGCCAGAATCTTTGTTGGTGCGGTTTAAAGGTGAGTTACAACCGGGCGTAACATTGCGGGATATTGTGAATGCTATTCCTTATGTGGCGATTCAAAAAGGGTTGTTAACTGTAGCGTTGGAGAATAAGAAAAATGTGTTCTCTGGACGAATCATGGAAATGGAAGGTTTGCCAGAGTTGAAAGTAGAGCAGGCGTTTGAATTGACTGATGCGACGGCGGAACGTTCCTGTGCTGGTTCGACGATCAAGTTGGGTACCGAGACAATTTCTGAGTATTTGCGTTCTAATATTACGTTGTTGAAAAATATGGTGGCGCGGGGTTATTCAGATGCACGGACAATTATGCGTCGAGTTGCCAAAATGGAGCAATGGTTGGCAAATCCAGAATTGATGTCAGCGGATGCAGATGCAGAATATGCGGAAGTTATTGAAGTAGATTTGAATGAAATTAAGGAACCTATTGTGGCAGCTCCTAATGACCCGGATAATATTAAATTGATGTCGGAATGTGCGGGGGATAAAATTGATGAGGTGTTTATTGGTTCCTGCATGACAAATATCGGTCACTATCGCGCTGCTGCGAAAGTATTAGAAGGTGCAGGGCGAGTCAAAGGTGTATTGTGGATATGTCCGCCAACTCGCATGGATGAGAAACAGTTGCGCGAGGAAGGAATGTATGGGGTATTTGCTGCTGCTGGTGCGCGGACGGAAATGCCTGGATGTTCTTTGTGTATGGGAAATCAGGCACGGGTTGAAAATGGGGTGACAGTGTTCTCGACTTCCACCAGGAATTTTAATAATCGCATGGGTAAAGGCGCTCGTGTTTATTTGGGTTCCGCTGAGTTGGCTGCGGTGTGTGCGCTGTTGGGGCGGATACCTAGTGTAGATGAGTATTTGGAGATTATGAAGGAGAAAGTCGATCCGTTTGCAGGGGATTTGTATCGGTATTTGAATTTTGACCAGATATCTGGTTTTGAGGATGAAGGGCGAGTGATTCCTTTGGAAGAGATGCCGAAAATTGAGGAAATTTTGGGAATGCCAGTTAGTGTTGGGAAATAGTTCAACAATGAATAATGAATAATTAATAATTAATAATTACCTCTTCTTTTTAAGGAGAAATTGACTTTTTTTTCTCCTTCAAAGGAGAGGTTTTAAACCTTAATTATTCTGTAAATTAAGTTGGTTGAGGGTCGGTTATCCCGCCCTTTATTTTGAAATTTAAGTAGTATAATATAAGTAGTATTTTTTCACAAAATCAAATCACAAACATGGCATTCAAAAAAATACGACTTTCTACTATATCGACTGAAACTCCTGAAGCACTTTACCGAGATTTGAGAAATCGTAAAATAGAAGGTCTTCTTTCTCATCAAGCAGACATATTACGAGAATATCATAAACTTGTTTCAGATGAAAAAAATCCAGTTTTTGATGTAGCTTTGCAACTTCCTACTGGCAGTGGTAAAACTCTAATTGGACTTTTAATAGGGGAATGGCGACGACGGAAATTTAATGAAAAAGTTGTATATCTTTGCCCTACTATTCAATTAGTTAATCAAGTAGTTGAAAAATCTGTTAATGAGTATGGAATCAAAGCTAATGCTTTTACTGGAAAACAAACGGAATATTCTCCTAGCATCAAGACAGAATACCGCACTGTAGAAACTTTAGCTGTTACTACATATAGTGGTCTATTTAACACCAACTCGTTTTTTCAGGATGCAAATATAATCATACTTGATGATGCTCATGCTGCCGAAAATTATGTCGCTAAATATTGGTCAATATTAATTGAGCGAAAAAAACATGACTCACTTTTCAAGAATATTATTTCTGTTTTACGTTCAGTTATCTCAGAATCAGACTATTTAAAAATCTTAAAAAATTCCCCAGAAATGTCAGATTTAAGCTGGGTTGAAAAAATTCCTGTATCAGATTTATATGAACTAATACCAGAATTAACTGAACTCCTAGATAAATATACTTCCGATCAAATTAAGTATCCCTGGTCTGTACTAAGAGATCATCTTTTTGCCTGCCATATATATTTGAGTTTTAACGCTATATTAATTAGACCTGTAATACCTCCTACTAAAACCCATAAACCATTTTCACAAGCAAAACAACGTTTATATATGTCTGCAACTTTAGGAGAAGGAGGAGAAATAGAACGCCTTTTTGGAATAGAAAATATTTATCGTTTAACATTACCAGAAGGTTGGGATAAGCAAGGTATTGGTCGTCGCTTGTTCTTTTTTCCAGGAAGTTCGCTAGATAAAGAATCTTCCCTGAATTTAGTAATGAAAATGATTAAATCAACTCCTCGTTCTCTTTTTCTTGTGCCAGATAATCCCCACGCAGATGGCATAAAAGAGGATATTAAAAAACAAACAGAATATCAAATATTTCAAAGTCAAGAAATCGAAACTTCTAAGCAAGATTTTACCTCCCACAATAAAGCAGTTGCAGTCGTAGCAAATAGATATGACGGAATCGATCTGGCAGGGGATGAATGTCGCTTGTTAATAGTTAAAGATTTACAGCGAGCTACAAATATTCAAGAAAAATTTTTAGTTACTCGTCTTGGTGCAGGTGTAATTTTCAACGACCGAATTATAACGAGAATGGTTCAAGCAGTAGGACGTTGTACAAGGTCTGCCACTGATTATGCAGCAGTAGTTATATTAGGAGATGAATTAGAAAATCTTTTGCTTAATCCTGAAAAACAAAAGTTTTTCCATCCTGAATTACAGGCAGAAATTAAATTTGGAATTGATGAATCAAAAAAAGTAGAAGAGAAGGATTTTCTTGAAAACCTTCAGACTTTTTTAGAACATGGAGAAGAATGGAATCAAGCTGATGAAGTAATAGTCGATCATAGAAAGTCATTAGAGCAAGCTAAACTACCTGCAATGGAAAAGTTGAAACAAACAGTTTCTAATGAGGTGAAATATCAGTATTCTATTTGGCATAGTAACTTTGAAGAAGCAGTTGCTAACTGTCAAGGTGTTTTAAGTCATCTTAGTGGAGAAGATGTTCGCGGTTACAGAGCTTTCTGGTATTATCTTGCAGGTAGCGCTGCATGGATGGGGGCTAAAAATGGAATTACCTCTATGGAAAGTAAGGCAAGAGATGACTTTAAACGTGCCGCTAAGGTTGCTCCAGAGGTTACATGGTTTTCACGACTCTCTCGATTGTCATTGGAGAATGATGTCTCCTCTCAAGATGATACAAGACTTAGTAAGATAATAGAAGGTTTAGAGCAAAGACTTATTGAATTAGGTACAGTAAATGATAGAAAATTCGAGGCAGAGGTAAAGACAATTCTTGATAATCTAAATCCACCAATGACAGATTGGCAACATTTGATAGAGCAGGAACATGACGAACAAAGTAAAAAGTTGATAGAGCAGGAACGTGACAAACAAAGTAAAAAGTTTGAAGACGGCCATGAAAAATTGGGAAAACTATTGGGTTATGACTCAGGTAACTCTACAACCAATAGTGCTCCAGACCCTTGGTGGATTGCTGGAGATGACCTGTGCATAGTATTTGAAGACCAATCAGGAGCAAATACAAAAACTACCCTTGGATCTGTCAAAGTTAGACAAGCAGCATCACACCCAAAATGGATTAGAGAAAATAAAGATATCTTTCTATCTCAATCAGCAGATGTTATTCCAGTTATGATGACACCTTGTACAAAAATAGAACCTGATGCTAAACCCTATACAGAAGACGTATGTTACTGGAATATAGAATAATTCAAGGATTGGGCAACTAATGCAATATCTACAGTTAGAGAATTAAGACGGATCTTTCCAGGAGATGAGAATCTTGATTGGCGTAAACGTGCTATTCAAGCTTACCAAGATGCAGGAATTGATCCTACCTCTTTGTTGGCAAAATTACGCCAGAGTAAGTTACGCGATTTACCTTCTGATTAAAATTTAGAAGGTTTATTGTGCTATTTCTAGCAGTCGAAGCAAAGATTAGGACATCCCTAAATGCTGAAATTTATCAGATATTACTTCTGACTTCTAACTTACGTTTAGGAGTATACTTCGACTGCTATAGTACTATACTTTTAATTCTTAAAATAGCAGTTAATTATGCCTTATATTATTACCAACTTAACTGCTAAATCTAACTACAAACTGCATCTTATTTATTCTGATGGTAGTTAGATTATTGTAGATTTTCAACCTATTATTAACCAAGGTGGAGTGTTTGCCCCTTTATCCGATCCAAACTTTTTTTCACAAGTAAAATTAGGAGAAAGTGGTAGATATATTGAGTGGGATGGAGGAATAGATTTTTGTGAGTTAAGCTTTATGGTTTGAAGGACACCCTAATGATAATTTTTTGAATCTTTATACCACCAAAAATGCTATCTTCTTAAAAGATAAAAGATAAAAGATAAAATATAAAAATATCTAAAGAAAGTTTTGAGTTTTGTCAGATGAATGATTATCAACATCTACTCCAGTCTATAGCCAAAACTATAGAAGATTATCGACAGGGTGAAATTGCTCCTATGACCTCAAACCATGTAGATAGATGGGTGTGCCAGTTTGAAGAGAGCGATCGCTTAACTATTCTTAGACAAATGGACCTGATTTTAAAGAATTATTATGTATCGCGACAAACCGCTAAAAATATTATTACAAGAGCGTTAACTTCTCAAAAGATATTTGGGTCTAATCCTCGTCAAGTAGTACGTCAAACAAAATTTTTAAACATTCAAAGAAAAGGAAATAGTCAAAATGATTTACTTGTTTTAGCTAATGAAGTCACTGAATCTGAATATGGAATTAGTATTCAAGATTGTGGCAAATATCCAATTGCTTATGTTTATCTAGATGATTGTTTGTATTCTGGATACACTGCATTGTACGATCTAAAAAAGTGGTTGCCAAATGCTATCCGTGGCACAACCCTACACCTAATATTCTTAGCAGCACATACAAGTGGGATTGATTATCTCAAGAAGAAATTTAACTCTGAGGCTCAAAGGTACGGTTTATCTGTAGACTATAAAAAGAAGTTAGCTCAGAATTGGGAAAGTTTTGGTCAGCTTTTGTTGTCAACAGAAAATCGGCCTATTGTAGAAGATTCTCATAAAGATAACTTTTGGGGTGCTATTCCAGTTGATAGCGAAACACTTGTTGGTATTAATGCTCTTGGTAGGTTATTAATGGAACTAAGAGAGTTATTGAAACAACCTGATGCTGATTCTTCTCTACGAGTTGTTCAACCTCCAACTCTTCCCAATTTTTTGCTTTATGAAGAACCAATTGGCATTATCAATATGAATGGAAATTATCAGATTTTTACTGAAGTTAATCAGGAAAAACTTGAGATCCCAATACCTGAACCTGTCAATTCAAAAGCGCCAGAAGAAAATCAATCTATTGAAAAAGAATGTATACATTCCGAACGCGAAAATTTTAATGGAAATAGCAATTTAGAAACAGAGCGATCGCTACCTAAAAATCAAGATAATTTAGCAGAGGAAAAAAATGAGTATGATGCTTTTTATATTATGTGGCCGTATATAGAGAAATTTTTAACTACAGAGAGAAAAGATAAAGAGTTAGCAGAAATATTTAAGGTTGGTCCAAAGCAAATGAAAAATTGGTTAGAACGTGGAGTTGAGCTTGGGAAGGTTAAAAAACTAGATAAACCTGTTAGGTATATTGCGGTCTCAAGTTTAGGTTACAAGCAACTATCTTTGAGCATAGAAGACAAGTTAAACTTAGATAATGCCAACTAATTTAAACCACAAGCTAGTAATAATTTCAGAGCGTTTAACTATTAAATGTCTAGGTTCTAAATAATAAAATAACAAGGAGATAAATTGGCAACAGGTATATCTAAAACTAAATGGAATAGCGATTATAATTCCACAAATAACGATACAAATATTTCCACACTAAGATTTTTAACCTATTATTAACCAAGATAGAATTTTTTAATTTTTATCAAATCCAAATTTTTTTCACAAATAAAATTAGGTGAGGGTGGTAGATATATTGAGTGGGATGCTGGAATAGATTTTTGTGAGTTAAGCTTTATGGTTTGAAGCACATCCTAATAATATATATTTTGAGTCCTTCTGCTAATGAATATGTATAGAATTTAGTCACAAAAAATCATTTGATTTATTTAGAGACACCACAAAACAGAACAGAAGACATCAACTGCTCATAAATTCTCTGTTGTCAACTAATAATTTATCTAACTGACTCTGTTATTTTCTTTTTCCTTTAATTTTTGGCTTTTTCTGTTTTGACTTTTTCTTCTTAAGTTTTGCCCTCTGCTCAGTCACCTCTGGTGGCGGACCATAATCTCCATCGCTGAAGTATACTCGCTCTACTATATATTGTGGTTCTACTTCTATCCACAGACGAGCCCCCCCGGCTTGACTTTTATTCGGGTCATGGGGTTGATAGACGATTTGGCAAGGTCCGTGAATTTTCAGGGCATGGCAATAATCCTTTTTATCTCCCACTTTCACCGCAACTGCTTGATAAGAAGTTCCATTGTCTCGGTTATAGTCAATAGTCTTTCGCAGAACATGAACAAAAGTATTGCCGGAGCGTCGATTCTTGTTCCAAGTACCTTCGGGACCACGACGACCTGGTTTAATTTCTGGCATTCCCCGATGGTTAAGGGGAATCATCCAAAGTCTTCCGACTTTTTGAGCATTGACAACTCGGCCTTGATTCAGTAGATCCCGCAATCTACCAGTGGAGATATTGAGCAAAAAAGCAGCTTGTGTGGTAGTAGCAAAAGAGAGAGTCATAACTACAACGTTGGAGTTTTTAGATTTTAGATAAACGAAGACACGATCATTTTAACCTATACTAGGTTACCTTAACGAGTGACTATTTTCTAATTTTTAGTTCCGATATTATTGATAATGGCTAGTAATAATAAATTGTACTCCTTTATTCTCTAATATTAAATCGGTGACACTATCAATGCAATTCACTCCTAAACTATTTTAAAACTCATCAATTAAAAGGTAACAAAAAAATTCCACTAGAAGTAATTTTTGTATCTAATATTAATTATGTGCGCTACTGTCTAGTTCATTTAATATCATATTAATTTAGTTGTGCTATTTTTACATATTTCTATGAGATAAACTGAACTATAAGTTATATTACTCATGGGTAAAAAGGTATTAACTATTCAGTTATTCTATTTTTGATTCTCTGTTTTCTTTTTTTTAATTTCAAACCGCTACAATATACTCTATATCTTTAAATTTATCTAAAATTTTATTTTTTCTTTAAAATTTACCACAATTAAAAATTTGTCAATAAATTAAATCAGAAAATCAATTAATTTTTTGGAAAAATTCTTACATTATACTAAAATATTTTTGATTTGATATAGAAATAAATTAAAATGATAAAACTTAATCTCTATGAAAAGCAATCAAATGGGTGTATTATTAAAACAGAAAAAAACTACCAGATACAAGCTGAAGTAATTCTAAATACTAAATGAAAAGTTAAGAACCTATCCCACTATTTTTAACAGGGTTATTTGTTTAAGTAAAATTTGTTTGAAAACCTTGATTTTTCGTTTTTAACTCTCAAAATATTTAGGGTTTTTAGCAAAAATCTGATTACTGGGATAGACTCTTAACTAAAAATATAGCTTTTCACCAGAATATGGGGACTGAACTAATTCTTAAAAAGCCCTGTAAATTTGCTTTGAATGTTGTCAATAAATCGTCAGATTACCAAATTCTAGAATTATGCAAGAAGTACACCAAGAACAGAGTGCATCGTACACAGAAAAAGTAAAAATTCAAGTAGAAGACGATCGCACAGGAACTAGCCTCGATACCATCAAACGAGCGATCGCCGATAACTTATATTATTTACAGGGGAAAGATATAGAATTTGCTACCACCTATAATTATTATATGGCGTTAGCATATACAGTTCGCGACCGTTTGTTGCACCGTTGGCTCAAAACCACAAAAACATACTTCCATCAAAATGTCAAAACAGTATACTATCTCTCAGCCGAATTTCTGATGGGTCGCCAACTAGCTAAAAACCTAGTCAATGTAGGTTGTTGGGAAGTTGCGCGTCAAGCTCTAGAAGAATCATGTCTTAAACTTGATGACTTAATCGAAAAAGAACCAGAACCTGGTTTAGGCAATGGCGGTTTAGGTCGTCTAGCTGCTTGTTTCCTAGACTCCCTAGCTACCCTAGAAATTCCGGCAGTAGGCTACGGTATTCGTTATGAATTTGGCATTTTCAAACAACAAATTCAAAATGGCTATCAAGTTGAACAGCCAGATAAATGGTTAAGTCTGGGCAACCCTTGGGAAATTCCTCGCCATGAAGACCAAGTAGAAATAAAATTCGGCGGTTACACAGAAGCATACCCAGACAAACAAGGCAATTATCGGGTTAGATGGATACCTGCACGCACAGTCATTGGAATGCCCTACGATACTCTTGTGCCTGGGTACAATACCAACACAGTTAATACTCTACGCCTCTGGAGTGCCAAAGCAAGTAATGAATTTGACCTGCAAATTTTTGACTCCGGTGACTATAACCGCGCCGTCGAAGACAAAACTTCCTCTGAAAATATTTCTAAAGTTCTCTATCCCAACGATAATATATTTCAAGGCAAAATGTTGCGCTTAGAGCAACAGTATTTCTTCGTCAGTTGTTCCTTGCAAGATATCATTCGTACTCACTTGTCACGGAATCCCAATTTAGATAACTTCCACGAAAAAGCAGCCATTCAACTCAATGATACTCACCCCTCTATCGGTGTTGCTGAATTAATGCGCCTGTTAGTAGACGACCATGATATGGAGTGGGAAAAAGCTTGGAATATTACTCAAAATACCTTTGGCTATACTAACCATACACTGCTATCAGAAGCTCTAGAACGTTGGCCAGTCAGTATGTTCGCAACTCTGCTACCACGACATCTTGAAATTATCTATGAAATTAATTTCCGCTTCCTAGAAAAAGTTAAGAAACGTTATCCAGGAGATGATGGGCGGTTGGCACGGATGTCTCTGATCGAAGAATTTCCTGAAAAACGCGTGCGGATGGCTCATTTAGCTTGTGCTGGTGCTCATGCTATCAATGGTGTGGCAGCATTGCATACTCAACTATTGAAAACAGATGTTTTAAGAGATTTCTACGAATTTTCGCCGGATAAATTTACGAATAAAACTAATGGTATTACCCCCCGTCGTTGGTTGTTAATTAGTAACCCGAAATTGGCATTACTAATTACAGAAAAAATTGGCAAAAATTGGATTAAGAATTTAGAGGAAATTAAGCAGCTTGAGAGGTTTATTGATGACCCTGAATTTCGTCATAGTTGGAGGCAGATTAAACATGAAAATAAACAAGATTTAGCTGCTTATATTTATCAAAAAACAGAAATTGTAGTTAATCCTAATTCTCTGTTTGATATTCAGGTAAAACGACTCCATGAATATAAACGTCAACTTTTGAATGTGCTGCATATTATTACCCTTTATAACCAAATTAAACAGAATCCAGATGTAGATATTTTGCACCGCACTTTCATTTTTGGTGCGAAGGCTGCACCAGGTTATTATATGGCAAAATTAATCATTAAATTAATTAATGCTGTAGGGGAAATAGTAAATAATGACCCAGATGTACGCGATCGCCTCAAGGTAGTTTTTATACCTAATTTCTCTGTATCTATCGGTCAGCGAATTTATCCTGCTTCCGACCTTTCTGAGCAAATTTCTACTGCTGGAAAGGAAGCTTCTGGTACTGGCAATATGAAATTTTCCCTAAATGGTGCTTTAACTATTGGTACTCTTGATGGGGCAAATATTGAGATTCGCGAAGCTGTTGGTGCTGAAAATTTCTTCTTATTTGGATTAAATGTTGAAGAGGTTAAAGCATTAAAATATCAAGGATATAATCCGGAGCAATACTATACTTATAACCAAGAATTACGGCAGGTTATTGACCGTATTGCTTCTGGTTATTTCTCACCTGGCAAACCACATTTATTCCATCCAATTGTAGAATCTTTACTAGGAAAAGATGAATATATGTTGTTTGCTGATTATCAGACTTATATTGATTGTCAGGAAAGAGTTAATCAGGCTTATCGTAACCCCGAATATTGGACTCGGATGTCGATTATTAACTCTATTAATATGGGTAAATTTTCAGCTGACCGTACTATTAATGAATATTGTCAGGAAATTTGGAATGTCGAACCTGTGAAAATTGATATGGAAGCATATAGTCAGGAAACAGCAGGTTTACAACGTTATTGTCAAATTTAACGTCTTCAATAGATATAACAAACCTAGATTGAAAACATAAGTGTCAGTATGGGTTTGTTATATCATGTCCGGTAGCATCGTTTGTGTATAAAATTACATCACAATGGGAAGAAAATCTTCTGCCTTCTGTCTTCCTTCTACCAAAGAATAAGTATTCAAGCGGAAATGATATTACCGAAAAATTGGGTTTAAAGCCTTGCCCTTTTAGGGCAACTTTACGTTATACTTATGAAAGCGGCAAAGGTATTTAACCGCTCTAAAAACCTAGCTACTAATCGTAGCAAACTAGCACCTTGAAAACTAAAGTTAGGGGGTTTTGCACAGGAATGCTTGTGTATGGAAAAGCTTTAAGCAACAAGTACCAGAGAACCAAAGTTTTTTTTAAGGTTTAAACTGTACCGTAGGGCATACGGAAACAGGCTCTTGAAATAGAGCGAACGCTTGGGGAGAGAACCATCTCTGGACTAGATGCCGTAAGGTGTTTAGTTTAAGTGGACTCATTGAACCAAGAATCCTGGTTCCAGGAGAATCCCCGTGCGTTTACGCCGGGGAGTATGTCAAATCATGTCCCCTCCACACACCTAATAATTTTTGGTTGCTTAACGAAATGAAATGACTATTGCGACATCCGCAACAGAGAGGGGAAGTAGATATTTTTCCTCCACACACCTGATCAATGGTGCTTGATAAAATGAAATGACTATTGCGATATCCGCAACAGAGAGGGGAAGTAGATATTTTCTCTCCACACACCTAATAATTTTTGGTTGCTTAACGAAATGAAATGACTATTGCGACATCCGCAACAGAGAGGGGAAGTAGATATTTTCTCTCCACACACCTAATAATTTTGGTTGCTTAACGAAATGAAATGACTATTGCGACATCCGCAACAGAGAGGGGAAGTAGATATTTTCTCTCCACACACCTAATAATTTTTGGTTGCTTAACGAAATGAAATGACTATTGCGACATCCGCAACAGAGAGGGGAAGTAGATATTTTCTCTCCACACACCTGATAATTTTGGTTGCTTAACGAAATGAAATGACTATTGCGATATCCGCAACAGAGAGGAGAAGTAGATATTTTCTCTCCACACACCTGATAATTTTGATTGCTTAACGAAATGAAATGTGTGATATTCGCAATCAAGAGGGGAAGTAGGTATAGCAGTTGCCAAGGCGCTTACAGCACTTTTGAAGATAGTGAGGTAAAGTTATAAGACTATTTATTCCTGTATTTCCTGTTGCCTGTTCCCAGATCCGGTGTTCCCTAGAGCAATAAAACTTTGTACCTCTTTTCTTTGAAAATCTATTCAACTATTTAGTCTAAACTCCAGTACTCAGGATTCAATTGTTATAAAAAAGCACCTATAAAACTATAGGTGCTAAATTTAATTCAACTATAAATTCAACTTAAAAAGTTGTAATTATATAGCCAATTTTTAGTAGCAATCGTAACGTCTATAGCTGTAACGTACAGGACGACTATAGCGATAACTATGGTAGTGATAACTCACAGGGCGACGAGAATAACGTCGAGAACGACCAGAACCGTAACAATCATCGAAATGATGACCACCATTAATAGTGGCAGATTCTTCGGAAGAAAGCTCAGAAAATAATTCTGTGTTTTGAGTTTCTTGCATAAGATTATCCTCTTGATTAATTGTGTTTACAAGATGGTTAAAAATTATCGATATTTATTTAACTATCTTGCTATTTCTAATGTATTTTTCCTTGGTGAATTCCAGAATCCGGAGAATTTTTTTTTGATTAGCGATTCTTTAGAGGTTGCTAAAAAGCTCTTTAAAAGTGCTTTGGAATTCAACTCATAGGTTTAAATTAGTAGCAGTTATACCCAGACCTATAGTAGCGACGACGAGAGTAGTAACGTACAGGCCGACTACGGTAATAACTACGATACCCATAACTGTAATGCCGACGACCATAATAGCCATGACCACCATTAATAGTGGCAGACTCTTCTGAATAAATTTCAGTAAAGAGTTGATTATTTTTTGTTTCTTGCATGAAAATTTTCCTCAACTTTAATTACATTAGTAATGTTTAATAATTCCTATGTATAGCAGGAATTACAGTTAAGTATTCTTCATAAGTTGGTAATATCCGGATAACTATTTATCTGAGTAATTTCAAATCAAAAATTACTAAGCAAATATTAAAAATGCTATATAGAGGCCATTTGGTATCTTTGTAAAGGTACGAATTTTTGGCAAAGGACTCAGGTAGGGGAGCCATCGGTAGGGCGACGTACAGAAGTCAGGAGATCGAGAAATAGAATAGGGGAAAAATGTGAAAATCCCCCCATATTCACTATCTCTCTATCTCCCTATATTTAAGTACATAAATAGACATTTCCAATAATCAAAAATCAAATCAATTATTGGACTATATACATCAATTATTTACCCCTAATTCCTCTTTTATAGAGATACCTAATACCATTTATCAAAAACTTTTCTATATTTTCTTGAGCCGGGGGTAGGAGAGTAGGGGCAAACGGCAGTTTGCCCCTACAAGACCTTGTATGCAAGGTCTGTACAGGGAGGGAACCCGCCCCTCGCCCCTCCCCCTCCCAGGAGGAGAAGTAAAGATAATAATCATTAACATTAACTGAGCTACTAATTAGCAAAAAAGTTATTCAACCTGTGTTAATTACTTGATAACTGAAGTGCTACCTAAGCATAGCATTAATGCATGGGAATTTGTATCAGATATCCCATCAGGGTTATATATATTTAAAATTGCAATGGAGGTATTGGAGATAAATATTTTTTTGTAGCACAATAATCAGCACTATATAATAGTACTTCACTACTAGATCGCTACTATAAAATTACAATTAATTGTGCTTTAATCAATAGAGGTATAAACACAAAAAAATACTTTAGTAGTAGCCTTTTATATTCCCTTTATAGTAATTATAATTATAAGGTTGGTAGTCAGAATAATAGCGGTTATCACCATAATAACTGCGAGGACAAAGTTGAAAACCTAAAAAATTACGGCGATATTGATAATTTTCATTGTAACCACCATTTATGTAGGTAGATTCTTTAGAATTAAGTTTTGTAAAAAGTTGCTTTTTTTGAAGTTCTTGCATAATTAACTTCCTCATGGTTAATAATTTTAATTATAGGACTTACGCACCTGCAACCTAATTTTCGTCCGAAGCAATCCACAGGGTTTGCGCAGCAGTCCGGAACGGAAAGCCATCTCAAATCCTAGTTTTTCGTACCTCATGCGTAACTCCTGAATTAAATAGTAGTAATCTTTAGCTGAGTTCTTGAATTTATGAAGGAATTGTACTTGATAATTCCAAAATAATCTGCAGTGTCCGGAGTTTTGTATACTTCGACGATCGGGTTATATCATGTCCGGATAATTAGTGATGAAAAAACTTTCTCCTTTTTTTCCTTCTTCTTCCCTCTTTTTTTCTCCTGACTCCTGAGGACTGACTCCTGAGGACTCCGTCGTTTATTTATAACTGTTCAACCGGACATGATATTATTGTTAATTGTTGACTTTAATCCTAATTTCTTCAAGTTTTCATTCTATCCGGATTAAGTTGAAACAAATCTGCAAAAATTATTAGAGTATAAATTAAATACAGCAGTTATCAATAATTTGTCATACCAAATTCAAAAAACAATACTATCTACATTATATTGTAGAGGGTTCGTATACAACACTCTTACCGCTCATTACCCTAAGTTGATATAGCAACTCTCTAAATAATTTGTAAGAAATTAGTAAAATAACTATTATCCCTAGACTTCCCTTGCGTATTAGGTATGTAGGTGGTGCGGTCATTTCAGTTATCAGGCACGCCTCCTCCGGAGGAACTGCGGACTTCAGTACCTCTGCAATCAGGAGGCTACGAAAATACGGAATTTTCTTTTCTCTTGGTCTCATGGATATGGCGAAGAGACCCGTTCTTGCAGACCCGCTCCGAAGTACGCCATCCCACCCTACGGGAAGCTCCGAAGATCGACTGCTTTTTATCCTCTTAAAAGAGGAGGCGTAACTACCCAAATTTTTCGGTAAGCTTTTTCACCTAAAACCTACCACCTAAAACCTACCACCTTCTTCAATTTAATAAGTGAATATCAATTATGTTAAATAATTCTGATTATGTAGAACTACAACCTCTAGAAAGTGATGAATTTCTCCCTCCTCTAAGTCCTTGGAGCAAAATAGGAGGAATGTTTTTAGTAGGAACATTTGGTGTCGCTATTGCTCTAATGAGTGTAGTAAAGTACAACCCTACTGTAAGAACTGAAGCAATTGCTCGACCAACAGGAGACGTAAGAATTGTTCAGGCGCTTACAGAAGGTAAAGTTGAAAGTGTAGAAGTAAGTGAAAATCAAACTGTTGAGATGGGAGAGACCATCGCACGCATAGATGAATCTGCACTTAATCGCCAAAAAAATCAACTACAGGAAAAAATAAAACAGTGTGAGGTAGAACTAGAACAGATAAATCAACAAATTTCTGCTGTAGAAGTTCAAATTTTAGCTACCGCGAAACCTCAGACTTTTCAGAAATCTAGATCGAGTACAACAGCAAACAATAAAATAGATAATGCATCTGTTGAATCAGCCATTTTAGATTTATCTCAATCTTTACCTACAGTTGCGCAACAATTTGCTAAGGATCGACGAGACCTAATTGTGAAGCGGACAAAATTAATTAAAGATTTGACTGCAGGTACCAGAGAACTAGAAAAAGTAGATATTAAACTTGATAATAGTGTAATTCGAGTGCCTGTAGATGGTACTATCTTTAAACTATCTTTGCGTAATCCTGGGCAAACTGTAGAGTCAGGAGCAGCGATCGCTCAGATTGTTCCTAGTAATGCACCTTTAGTATTTAAAGGCAGAGTAACAGCAGCAGATATTGCTAGGGTAAAAGTCGGCCAACCTGTGCAAATGAGGATTTCAGCGTATCCTTTTCCGGACTATGGTATTCTCAAAGGAACTGTCAATTCAATTTCTCCAGATGCTATCACCTCAGAAGCACTTCGTGAAGCTTATTATGAAGTGACTATAGAACCTGAAAAACCTTACTTAGTTAGGAGCGGTCGTCAATATCTAATCCAACCAGGAATGGAAGGTCGAGCTGATATAATTTCTTCCCAAGAAACCGTGTTAACTTTTGTTCTCAGAAAGATTAGGCTATTAAGCGATTTTTAAGTTTTTATTTCCTTTGTGTTGGGCAGAGGAGGATGAGGAGTCAAAAATATTACTAGCGAATAATCTGAAAAATTTTGGTATAATTAATATCAATTTTTCTAATAATTTTATAGATTAATTGCTGAGATACTATTTTACACCTTTTCCTACTTTTTTCCATAAAGAATTGTTGAAAATACCTCTCTAACACCTACTATTTTTTTTCATTTATGTTTGACAAATTTATCAGTAAAGTTCAGAAGTAACTTGACAAATTTTTTTTGATCTGGATTGAAAATTAAACTCTTTACTATAATTAGTATCTCCGATTCCTGAAATAATCATTAGGTATAGTACACACTAAAGTTGCAACTTCAACAGTTGTTTTTGTTGAATATTTTAAGTTTAATTTAATGTTTTTACTGAAGAAAGTAATAAGTGACTAATTTATCTAAAAAAATATACTTTTTTTGACGAAAAATAGTATTTGTAAAGAACTATCAGCATTTGTGCTTAGATTGTTTTTTTACATTAAAATTAAAATAAATTTAGTAGTTATACTGAAGTATTCTTTCTACATTTAGAAAAAGTTTTCCTAGCATTTTCAATAATTAGATAGTACAATAAAGGATATAAACCCTACACAACAATAAAAGAAAATTGATAATGAAGACAATCATTACTATCTTAGGTATTGGTGCAATCTTGCTATCTTATACTCCTACTACTAGAGCACAATCAAATAATCCTCAAATTGGAGAAACAACTCTTTCTGGAGACTCTCTGAAGACAGTAGAAGGCAGATCCATTAATAAAGATAATTACAGCACATATACTGATGACCCAAAATCTAGTAGCTCTCCTACAAATGGAATTAAACCTTATGAACTGCGTCGTCAACAACAAAACGTAGAAGTGATACCAGGAGTCTCGATTCCTGTAAACTCAGATCTGCCTAAATCAGAAAATCCTCTAGAAAATACCCTAGAAGGGGATAAACGAGAAGAAGGATTCAAACTAAAATTAGGAATTTAGAAATAATTGATTTATTCAACTTTTTGGGAATACTTTGCAAATTATAGATTCAAATGGAAATAACGGATGGGGAACTGAGAAAATCAGTTCCTCATTTTTGATCGAGGTTTTCTTGAGCGGGGGAGATGGAAAGATGGGGAGATGGGGAGATGGGGAGATGGGGAGATGGGGGAGTAGTAAACATAATGTCCTTGTGATCAGCTAAAAATCATTTAGATTCTACAGCATATTTCGGGCAAATGAGGTACAGGGTAAATGATGAAAATATTGTAGTGCGGGCATCTTGTCCGCTTCGGGGTGTACCTCATAACAACAGAAAGCGCTGTATATTCCCTGTTCCCTGTTTCCTTTGAAAAAAATTGAATATATGAATAGTTATAAATTTCCAGACGATTTTATGTGGGGAGTAGCTACCGCTTCCTATCAAATAGAAGGTGCCGCCACAGAAGCAGGTCGCAAACCTAGCGTCTGGGATACCTTTAGCCAAACTCCAGGAAAAGTGTTACATGGCGATACAGGTGCAATAGCTTGCGACCACTATCATCGTTACGAAACAGATATTAGACTTGTCGCTTTATAACTTAAAAAAATCCCAAAAACCTTGTTCTGTAAGAATTGTAGCTATGGGATGGCAAAAATGCTGGGAATTATTGCTCTGTCTAGGTTAGAGTGATTTTTTTCCTTTGTTTAGCGACAACTCTATTAAACTAATGGCGCAACTTGGTGTCAAACATTATCGCTTTAGTATTGCTTGGCTACCCATTATTCCTGATGATCGGGGTACAGTCAATGAAGCAGGGATAGATTTTGATCGCCGTTTAGTAGACTGTCTGCATCAACACAATATTACTCCCCACGCAACTCTATTTCATTGGGATAGTCCTCAAACCTTGGAAGACTTATATGGGTCTTGGCGTAGTCGGGAAATGGCAAAAGATTTTGCAGACTATGTAACTGCTGTGGTAAGTCGGTTGGGCGATCGCATCACTAACTGGATGACTATCAATGAAATTACTTGTTTTACCCATCTCGGTTATGCCGTCAATTTTGACCTTTCCCACGCTCCAGGTACTCCGGTTAATACCAATAAAGAAGTCTGGCAAACTTCCCATCATGCTTTACTGGCCTCTACGGGTTGGCTATTCAAGCTATTCGTGCGGCCTCCCCCACACCTTGTTTGATTTGTTTAGTTGATAATATTTCTGTAACTGTTCCCATTTCTGAAACACCAGAAAATATTAAAGCTGCTCAATAAGCATTTCACCTTTAAGGAAGAAAAATTTTTTGATCAGACAGGTTGGTATTTGAAAGAAGGTAAAAAACAAAAGGCATAATAGATAAAGATGAAAATCCTAATTTACCAACACCTCTTTATTTAAACTTACCTACTTACCACTAAATTTGTGAAGGGGAAAAATCAAAAATTTTTCTTGTAACTTAAATAACTACCTAAAATCTAACACCTTCTTACTCACCTTTGATTTGAGTCATCATTGCTGCATCATCCCAATAAGAAGATACTTGTTTAATTTTGCCATTTTCATTAATTTCAAATATACTAATTCCCTCTGCAACTCCCTGATTACCATTTTTTCCCACTCCTTGCATCGTCCATTTAACTGCTGCTCCATTATCTACAATAAATATATTGTTTGGTGTCAATTCTAGTTGAGCAAAAATCATTGATAATAGCCCAAAGAATTTCTGATAATCTGACTGTACATTGCTAGGTGGTTTACCCACAGGGTCATAGATAACACCGTCTTCAGCAAAGTTTTCTGCCCATGCTTCGGCATTCATCGCTGCCATATTTGTAAAATAAGAATTGACTAATGTTTCGATAGTTTCTTTTGTCATTTTCGAGTTTTCTTTTAATCGGGGTTTGTCATCTCAATCATATTTATGATACCAAGTTGAGATAATTAGTTACAATCAAATTTTTTTCATGGCCAGATAAGCTGATTCAGAATATAATCCTAAATTCGGTTTATGGGGTTGCACATTATGGAATGATATTGCCAAAAATTAGTTTAGACTTTGACTAAAAAGAACCTAATATCAATCATTCTAGCAATTGATTAATCCAAAATCCTGTTCATCAAAAATCTAAAATCATTCGTCACTATGCAACGCCCGGTTTATAGAGCATCCTTTTATGTAGACAGGGTTTAGGGGAAATGAGGTGATGGTTGAATCTTACATCCTATAAAATATCTTTAATAACCAGATTTTGTCTAATTTATGATATTTAATAATTTAATTATGGCTAGTCTACTTGATTAATTCGTGAAAAATTTCAAATATAGATAAAAAGTTTGAAACTATGACCTCTGCTTCCTTTAATAAAAAATATTTATAGCAGTCGAAGCAAAGAGCGCGGACATTTCAAAAGCTTAAAATTAAGACAACGCGATTTTTCCTTCTTCCTTCTTTCTTCTGCTATAGCAATACGCATTAAGATTAGGAAAACTCATACCAATTCCCATGCATTAATGCTATACTTCCGATGAACTTCAGTTATTAAGTAATAATAATCGTTTAGTAATGTTTATAACGATTATCGGCATTAAACCAAGATATCTGATCTCTTTTCACCCTACTCCCTACTCCTTTTTCCCCTCCACGGTCGGGGTTAGGGGTGGGTCTCTACTCCCTACTCTCAAGGAGATGTAGCAATAATGCGTGAGATTTGGTATAAGAAACTTCAAAACATTACAGTTAAAAGTCTTGACTCTAGCTAAATGCTGAATGCTGAATGCTGAATACTGATAGCTATATATAATTTTTCCCTGTTTATTATTCCATAAAAAAAAGGGAGTAATCTTGCTGAAAAAGCTAACTGAGATACTCCCTTGTTTAATTCAAATTTTTTATTCAATTTAGTTTTTATAATTTTTCTTGGTTTAAAACCCAATTCATACCTCCTTAAATGTCGCTTCATTTGTATTACCAGGGTAATATATCTATGGCCTAGATGATTCAGGAAATATAGTTGATTAAATGTGGGCCATCTGCAACCAGTCGAATATTTGATCTAACTGCTTCAATGTTACAAGACCGTATTGCCAAAGTATCATCGGTAATTGATTAGGGTCTTCTTCCTCATGTCGTAAAGCAATGGCGATCGCTGAATCAGAGATGGACAACTCCCACTTCAAGAATTTGATTAACTGAGCTTGTTTTGTAGACATGATTAAAAGTTTTCTCCAGTAGTATATTAAAAAATTTTAAATCGGTTTTATTTGATAATCACGATACCTAGTATCAATTATTATTAGGTAACCTTCAATGAGTCACATCATTAAAAGATGTGACATCTCTCAATTTTTGTAATGATGCAGATCACAATTTTGTTGTCTAGAACACTAAACTCTAGTTCTAAAAGTTAGTCACCCTTGAGCATTTTTGATGAAACTATTGATACATTTCAACTTCTATAAAATAGTTATTAATTTAATTATCAATCAATATATATATATGAATATATGAAAAATCTGCTTTTTTTATGAGTAGCATATATAAAGTAAATATTTGATAAAATGAGTATATACTTACTATCCGATCTTCTCTGATTTAAAGTTTCATAATACTGTCTGACTTGTGGGATGATGTAGAGATTTTATAAATTTATTACAGGAAACTATAATTACATCACCCTCAGCAATATTACTGATGTAGGCAATAATAGCTTTAATTACTTATATCTAGATATTGTAGTAGATATGCATAGATAGAAAATAGTGAGAAAAACCTTTCCTATCTAAGATTCATTATCAATATATGTCCTAACCAACCCTTTCTTTGCTATAGTTAATTGCCTATAGAAGTCTATTAGATACTAGAAAACTTATTTATCCGGTTTAGGAGATTGCTTGATTTCTGATTCGGCAGATTTTAGCGCTTGGTCTAAGATAATACGAGCTTCTTCTGCTTTTTCTCTTGCTTCTCTATAACGCAAATTAGCCACAGCAAAAGTTTTCAACACCTTAAAACCATCTTTAAGATTAGCAATTTCTTCAACAGTGACAGCTTCATCTGTGAATAGTACCTCAATTGCAGAACGAATCTTTAGTGCTTCCTCTCTCGATTCTACAACCTTAATCTTCAGCGCTGCTAGATCGCTAAGTATTTGTACTGCTTGGGCAACAGCTTCTTCTTCCTCAGAGGCAATTTCCTTTGATTCTTTTGACTCTTTGACCTCAATAAATTGCTCCGGACTAAATCCATTTTCTAATTCTGTAAGTATTTCACCAGAGTCCATCATTTCCACAAGCTTATCCATAGCTTTCTGACGAGCTCGGGGTGACTCTTTCCCCCTAACAGTTATAATCGTATCTGGATTTTGAGGCAAGGTATAACTAACCATAATTTGACTAACAATTTAGGTATAAATATAACTAATATACAGTAAAAATAATCATACCATTTTAGACGGAGCTAGCTGTAAATAATTAATAATTTTTGCCTGCCCTAAATTATTGTTAATGACGAGTGAAAAAAAATTGTAGTTAGCTCATATTTAACCTACTATAGCTATCCTAGATAGAATCTGAACATTAGCTACATATCAAGAGAAGTCACTCTCAGTATTTAGATAACTAACATTTATTCAAAACTTATTTAGGACAGCTATATTACAATATTCTGATGTACGAAGTCTATGACTTAAATTATGAGGTTTCAATGTAATTAGCTATGCGAAATGGATGGCTGAAAAAACTACAGAGACTATCCCCTATTGAGAAAATACTGAGCTATTTGGATAGTGCCAACCCTACTTCTGAAAATAGTAGAGACTTAACAAATGTTTCATATCCACAGTGGCAACATCGTTTTTTGATTGTTCGACTAAATTTAACATTGTGGCTAGCTTTTTTCTTTTTCTTGAGTAGAAGTATACTCAGTTTAATCTTCTTCATACTAGATAAATACCCTCCTTTAGAAGAGTGGGAAATTTCCAGGATTTTAGTACATTTAACCTTACTTGGTTGTATATTTCTACTACGAACTTCCTGGGGTAGTCGTCATCTTGGTCTAATATTTCTCTGCTTTTCTTGGTCTGTGACTATGATCGAGCAAATTTCAGATACAGTTACGAGAAATGTTAATCCTGAGTTTTTTGTCTGGATGTTGACTTTTTTTTCTCAGGCAACTTTAATTCCGGTTAGATGGTTTTTACACCTAATATCTCAGATTACTGTATTAGGTTATTACTTTGGTGTCAATCAGATTCTTGGTTTGGATGTAGCACCTTTAGATTGGAATTTTATGAAGATGCATCTTGGCATTTTCTGGGTATGTTTAATTTGTGATATTTCTGTATATTTATATGAATCTTTGCACAAAACTGAGTTTAATACTAGATTACAATTAGAAACAGCATATCAAGAACTAAATTCAACTGAGGCTAAATATCGTAGCATTTTTGAGAATTCAGTTGAAGGTATTTTTCAGTCTACACCAGATGGGCATTACCTTTATGGTAATCCTACTTTAGCTGAGATATTTGGTTATGACTCGCCAGAGGAGATGATGGCAAAAGTTAATGATATTGGCAAACAAATTTATGTTAATTCTAACTCTAGAGATGAATTTATTGATTTAATTAGCAGGGATGGAAGTGTATTAAAGTTTGAGTATCAAGCTTATCGTGCTGATGGGAGTATCATCTGGGTTTCTGAGAATGCCAGAGCAGTGCGTGATCCTAAAGGTAATTTAATTGCGTATGAAGGTGATATTGAAAATATTACAGAGCGCAAGTGGGCAGAAACTGAAATAAAGAAAGCACTAGAAATAGAAAAAGAATTGAATCAACTTAAATCTCAATTTATTTCTATGGCATCCCATGAATTCCGTACTCCTTTAACTACTATATTAGCTTCGGCAGAAGCATTAGAACACTATAGTCATAAATGGAATGAAGAAAAAAAACTGACTTATTTGCGTCGTATACAAGCTACAGCTCAATATATGACAGGGTTACTTAATGATATATTAGTTATAGGCAAAAAAGAATCAGGTAATTTTGAATTTAACCCGGCACCATTAGATTTAGAAAATTTTTGTCGAGGTCTTATAGAAGATATTAAACTCAGTATTGGTAGTCAATATTCCCTTCATTTTGTGCTTCAAGAAGCCAAGCAATTAACAACGAAAGATTCTGGCAAAGATGGGATTAATCTAAGTATTTTAAATTTCATTCAATCGGATTCAATTCAGCAAGAACAAAAGCAAAATGATGCTATCTATAATGCTCCACCAGAATCACAAAATGAATCTAGGGCACAAATATTTGAATTGGTTTTCATAGATGAAAAATTGTTGCGACATATTCTATCCAACTTACTTTGGAATGCAGTTAAATATTCGACCCAAGGTAGTCATATTTTTCTCAAACTTTCTTACTTAAATAACTATGCAATTTTTCAAATTCAAGATGAAGGTATGGGAATTCCAGCAGCAGAACAAAAATATTTATTTGACTCTTTCTACCGCGCTCAAAATGCTATTAATATTTCTGGTACAGGGTTAGGACTTACTATTGTCAAACATTGTGTAGATTTACATAGAGGTCAAATTTTTGTCGAAAGTGAAGTAGGGGTAGGAACTACATTTACTGTCATCTTACCGTTAAATTTAGAAAAGGAAAATATAAATGAAAAAAATTCTAGTGATTGAAGATGAAAAAGTAATTTTAGAAATAATTACAGATGTTTTAGAAGCAGAAAATTTTATAGCAATAGAGGCAGAAAATGGTAGAATAGGAGTAGAAAAAGCTCTAGAAATTGTTCCAGATTTAATTATTTGTGATGTAATGATGCCAGAACTTGATGGTTATGAAGTATTAAAATTATTACGGAAAAATTTAGTAACAGAAACAATTCCATTTATTTTTCTGACTGCAAAATCCACAAAAGCTGATTTAAGAGAAGGAATGGAATTAGGAGCTGACGATTACTTGACAAAACCTTTTACCAGAGATGAATTAATGAAAGCAATTAATACCAGATTAGAAAAACAAGGAACTATTCAAAGAAAAACTCAAGAACAACTAGATGAATTAAGAAGTAGTATAACTTTATCTCTACCTCACGAACTACGCACTCCACTCAATGGAATTATTGGTTCTGCCAATTTTATTATTGAAGAGTTTCAAGAATTAGAAAAGGATGAAATTTTAGAAATGGTAGAAAATATTCACATTTCTGCGCACCGTTTATATAGACTAATCCAGAATTTTTTACTATATGCAGATTTAGAGCTATTATCACGGGAGCGAGATAGATTAAAATTATTTACAACAGGTTCTGTTAGTAATCCTAAGTCAATAATTAGAGAGGTTGCTCTAGAAAAAGCAAGAAGTTTTAATCGCTTAAAAGACTTAGAGATTGCATCAGAAAATACTCATTTAAAAATTTCTGAGCCTAACTTTAGAAAAATTGTAGATGAATTGTTAGACAATGCCTTTAAATTTTCTGATTTCGGCACAAAAGTTAAGGTAGTAGGTAGATTAGTTCATCATGTTTTTGCTGTTGATTTTATAGATTTTGGCAAAGGGATGAGTTTTAATGAAATTTCTAATATCGGAGCTTATAAACAATTTAATCGTAAAATATATGAGCAACAGGGATCGGGCTTAGGTCTCAGTATTGCTAAACAAATTGCTGAATTACATAATGGGCAATTAAAGATCCAAAGTATTCCTTTAGAACAAACCACTGTAACTGTTTTTATCCCTACAAAGGTAACAGAAAAAGGCTGTTAAACTATGAGTTGATTTCTAACTGCTAATTTGATATTCATCGTTGATAGTTAAAATGAATAAAACCAATTTGATCGAGCAATGTCATATTAGTAAAGAAAAGAAAAAAGGAAAAACTGAAGTTGGAATCCATAATTAAGAACATAAAAAGGAAAAATCATAGAAATAAGTAGATAATAGGATTGGATTAGTTCCTTTTTAGGAGTAAAATATTTATTTTTTTTTGTGGAATTTCTAGATAATAATTGGTATAATAGCTTAAAATAGATAACAAAAAATATAGATGAGTAAATATATAAATAATGTTACTTACCTAGTTATAGTATAATAACTTAAAATATTAATGGAAAATTACTAACAATGAAAGAAAAATTACTCAACTGGTTAGATACATTTTTAGTAGCAAATGTATTTCTAGTAATAATTGGTTTTGCTTGGTTCGCGATCGCTGTGATTGGTCGTTATTCTGGAGTGGCTTTAGGTCTGGATCTTTGGCATAGATTATGGGAACCAGTATTTACTCCAGCTATCGGAATTTTGATGGGAGGTGCAATTCTCAGTGGCATAATTAAACAAATTACCAAACGTTTAAATTCTAATTAACATCAAATTTGGTTCATTACTAATAAAAAAAACTTTCTCCTTGTTACTTTGTTACTTTCGGTAAGTTTATTTCACTTTTTGTCTTCCTTATTCTTCGTTTATTATTTATGAAAAATTCAATTGAACAAGAAAAGTTTAACCCTTGGAATTACAAACCTTGGTGGTGTCAACCTTGGTCAATACTTATGACAGGAATCACTATTATTAGTAGTAGTTGGTTAGTGTTTAGAATTGTTTGGTTAACAGTTATTATCTCTATTCCTATATTAACTTGGATGGGATTTTTCCTGGTAGTTTGGCCTAAATTAATGGCAGAATCGAGAATGTGATAAAAATTGATTTTACAGCCATACATTCAGCATAATTAGGTCACAAAATCTATATTAAATAAAAATGAGATGCTAACCATAAAAAAAAGTAGAATTGCATCGGTTACAAACAGAGATTAATATCACTGTTGCTGTTTCTAAACAAGTCTAAAATTGTATCAAAAATTTAGATTCAATTATATATGTTCAGTAACGCATATTTAATCAAGAATGGTTCTGGGTGGGAATTTGTCAGTGAAGAGATTTTAGAAGATTTTCTTGATGAAAACTTAGAAATTTTACTAGGTTTGAAGGTCTTAGACAGACAATATATCGTTAATATTCAAAGGTGCGATATTTTAGCTATTGATAGTCAGGAAAAATTAGTGGTGTTGGAGTTAAAAAATGTTGAGGATAGGGTAATTGTTCAACAGTTGACTCGTTATTATGATGCTTTGTTAGATGAGAAACCTTTTAGTGACAAAGTTGATTATCGGCAACCTGTGAGATTAGTAGCAATTACTCCTAGTTTTCATCGGGATAATTTTACAGATCGAAAATATCACACTCTTGATTTTCAGTTTTTAGAGTTTTCTGTTATTTCAGATGGGAATAACTTTTATTTTTGTTTGAAAGATATTGATAATGGGGAGATTTCAAAGGCAATTATTCCCTATCAGGAACTAGAAAATGATTTAGATTTACCTACCCCACCCACAGTACTTTTGAAAGTTGTAAATAATTTAGATGTTCAACAGCAGGAGGAGGTATTGAGAGTTTGACAGAAAATTCTGAAGTTTGACAGTAGGATGCAAGAATTTTCTTTATTGGTTTAATATCCTACCGTCTACAGAGTTTCTACAATTTGGTTAGGATTTGTAGACGCGGAGGGAATGCTTAAAAGTTGCCCCATCCACTTTTTTCTTCTTCCTTCTTCAATATTTGCTATAAAATTTCTGTAAAATTACCCCAAAATTAAATTATTGGCTGACGATCAAAAAATTTGATACAATGTAGCTAAAACTTAGCTAATATACATAAAAATGACTCAGCCAATATTATCAATTGTAGTACCCACAAGAGAAGGTCTTCCTGAATATTGGATCGAAACCCTTTTAAAAATCAATGGAGATGTAGAGTTAATTTTAGCCCACCCTCCAGGAATGGAAAAACTGCCAATTAGCGACCCCCGAATGCAACAAATAAATAGTTCATTTCGCGGAGAAATAATTCAAAGAATGACTGGGTTAGTAAATGCTTCGGGAAAATATATTTTAACAGTAAATTGTGATGAACTTTTGCATCCAGATATTGCAGAAATAACTAGAAAATATTTTACTAAATATCCTGATAGTTGGGTTTTAAGGCTTAATAGAAAAGATGTAAAATACGGTGATGAGGCTAGTTTAAAATCTCCATGGGAATCAATATTTAATATTGATGAAATGAATACTTGTGGTGTAAGGACGGGAGACCAAAAATTACAAAATCAACCGAATTATATGGTGGAAATACCCATAGCTCCTTTGCATAATAAATTCAATCCCTTGTGTCTTTTAGGGAAAAGAAAAGATCATCAAGGATGGCATACAGAAAACTTTGATAAAAAGGTATGGAAAAATGAAATAGTACAAGCAACTTTGGCAGATATTAGAGATGCGATGATTTTGTCAGGACCGTTTAAATATTTTCCTTTTTGGTGTTTGGATAGATTATTAGGGCTTTCTATTCAAGCAAAGTATTATCAGCAAGGAAAAATTATCGGTCATAAATTGCCTAAACCAGAACAAATTAGGATTGAAGATAATCCTCCTGAATACAAAAGAACTAAAAGATTTTATGTATTTGCCGAACTTTTATTACTGAAAAATAATCCTCAATATGGCTATCTCTGGAATTTGATTTTAGCTCAATTAACAGAGATTCCTGTGAGGGCAGTTTCTTCTATAAATCGGCGTTTTTCTGAGAAGAAAATGCAGAAAATTACTGATGGATAATGTTCAACAATTAATAATTAATAATTAATAATTACCTCTCCTTGAAAAGAAGAGGATTGACTAATCATGAAAATTTTTCTTTATTATCCCCTTAAAAGGGGAGGCTTTAAACCACAAATTTTCGGTAATTAGTAATTGGTAATGGGGAAATAAAAAAGCAAATCGCGAAAAGGTTTAATGCAATTATTTATAGCCTCAATTTGCAGGTATTCTATAGTGACAGGGCGCTTGCCAACAAGGAAGTAAGTAGGGATTTTCTATGAAATGTCCCCAAAAATTTGGGCGTTGCTGATTTTGGGTATGATTTATATTTACTGGAGTTTAGACTAATTGAACAGCTCAAACCACCAAACCATTACCCTGAGAGGATTTGAGACTTAACGGATGTCTATTTGAATAAAAGCGGAAAAAGCTTGCTACACAAGGGTTCCAGCCGATCAAATAGAATTTAGTCTAAACTCCAGATATTTATTAGCGATCGCTCTGACTATTGGTAAGAAGCTAATACCTTGGTTTCCATTGCTGAAAAATCCTCTGCCAATGGAATTGATCATGGAGAGTGAACTTCCATATTCTGAAGTGTTGAAACGAAGTCAAGGCTGGATTAATCGAGTTAGACAATCAATGCAGAATTAAATCGTAGGTTTCTCTTCAAATGTCCCATCTCGTCTATGTTGTTCTTCCAGCAATGGTAAACTGTCAATAAAATTAGACAAAAAAGTATTAAAATGCCAACTATTAAGAAGACAGAAGAAAATACTCATCCTTTACCCCCTGGTAGTTTTGGACTGCCATTAATTGGTGAAACCATTGATTTTCTAAGAGATCGTAATTTCGCCGATCAACGAGAACAAAAATACGGTACTATCTTCAAAACTCATATATTAGGTCGTCCTACAATTGTAATGATCGGCCCTGAAGCAAACCGTTTTATTCTCCAGACTCATTTTGACCATTTTTCTTGGCGTGACGGTTGGTCGAAAAATTTTCACGAACTTTTAGGCAGGTCTCTTTTCTTGCAAGAAGGGGAAGAACATCAAAGAAACCGTCGATTATTAATGCCTGCTTTTCATGGACAAGCTTTAAGGAATTACTTTGCCACTATGGTTGATACTATCAATCGTTATTTGGTGAAATGGTCTGAGATGAAACATCTGACTTTACTACCAGAAATGAAACAGATGACCTTTGAAGTTGCAAGTATATTGCTTTTAGGTAGTAAACCAGGAACAAAAACTGCACTTTTGTCTCGAAAATTTAGTGAACTAACCGCAGGTTTATTTGATCTACCCATTAGGCTACCTTTTACTACTTATACCTTAGCGTTAAAGGCGAGGGATTTTTTACTGAATCATATAGAAGAAGAAATCAGAGAAAGAGAAAAAAATCCGACTCAAGATGCACTAAGTTTATTAATCGAAACTAGAGATGAAGAAGGAAACAGTCTCAGTCTGGAAGAAATTAAAGTACAGGCATTACTAATGCTATTTGCTGGACATGAAACCACAACATCAATGCTGACCTCATTATGTATGGCATTAGCACAACATCCTGATATTTTGGCACAAACAAAAGCCGAGCAAGAAAAATTAAAACCGCAGGGAAAGTTGAGTAATGAGCAACTCAAACAAATGCCTTATTTAGAGCAAGTCCTCAAAGAAGTAGAAAGACTATATCCTCCTGTCGCTGGAGGTTTTCGAGGAGTGGTTACACCTTTTACCTACAATGGTTACTATGTGCCCCAAGGTTGGCAGGTATTATATCGCATTGAAAAAACTCACCGAGATCGAAGAGTTTATACTAATCCTTCCGAATTCGAGCCAGAGCGTTTTCATCCAGAAAGAGCTGAAGATAAGAAGATGGATTATAGCTTAGTTGGTTTTGGTGGAGGTTCCAGATTTTGTTTGGGTTATGCTTTTGCTCAAATGGAAATGAAGATTTTTACTTCTCTACTATTGCGTAATTATCAGTGGAAATTAGAGCCAAATCAAGATTTATCCCTTAGTTCTATTCCCAGTTTACATCCTCGTTCTGGTTTGAAAATACTAATGATCAAAAATTCAGGCTAGAACTTTACCAAAAAATTGGGTCTCTTCCCCTCACCCATAAGCACCTTTGAAAAACCTAGCCAAAGAAAGGACATTTCTTAGGTTGTTTCTCAAAGGTTGCAGATCGAGTCTTAACTGACTACGTTGGCAGGTCACGACCACAATATGTGAACTCCAGCATATATACTGGTCGCTCTAAATTAAGGAAAGCGTTTAATAGCGCCAATCGGAAGTTGGTTTGATACCGATAGTGTTTAGGGTGGCTCTATTAGAAGGAAACAAGGTGATATGGATGCTAGAAATTCAACATAGAGGTTCATTAATTTCCGAAAAACTGCAAAAGCGTTCTCACAGACGGAGAGCTAGAAGGACAAAAAGACCTAAGATACGGTACATTTTGCCCGCTATGTGTGTACCTCATTAAGATGGAATCTGCTGTAATATAAATACAGGACTTATATCATGTCCGGTAGCATAGTTTGTGTATAGAATTAGGTTAAAATTGGGATAAACCCTTCTGTCTTCTGCCTTCCTTCCTCCAAAGTGTAAGTACTCAACCGAACATGATATTACCCATGAGGTACGAAAAATTAGGATTTGAGATTGCTTTCCGTCCCGGACTGCTCCGCAAACCCTGTCGGCCGCAATTACGGAAATGCATTGCAGGTGCGTAAGTCCTATAACAAGTAACTACCATTTGTAAACTGCTAATTCCCAATTACTAATTACTAAAATTTAACCGGAAGCGAGGGGGGAGAATTTGTAGCTAAATTCAGAGAGAAGGATATTGGAAGTCTCCAAATTACCATCCTCTAATTCTGCTGAAATATTCATAGAGGAATTTGGCTATGCGAAATAGAAGTGAAACTATTAGCGATATTATCGATAAACGTCGTCCCCTTGCTCAGAAAATTGAACGCACAGAGGAAAATTTGAGGGAACTTACCTCAGCGCTACACGCTCTCGAATCTCAACGCAATAAATTAATTACCCAAATAGAAGACCGGAAAATTCAAGGTAGACTGGCGGAAATTGATTTTCTGGCGCTACATCTGAAAATTGCTACAGAGTTAGAAGCGTTGGCAAAACTGAAGGTGCGTTTTTCCCGCGATACATTGAATATTGGGGTAGTTGGTCGTGCTAGACAAGGAAAAAGTCGTCTTTTGCAAAGTTTAACGGGATTGACCACAACAGAAATTCCCGACGGCGATCGCCAACATTGTACGGGTGTTCGTAGCATGATTCGTCATAACCCTAATGTTACGACTTTTGGTGAGGTTTATTTTCATTCGGAGCGGTCGTTTATTGATGATGTCATTGCCCCCTATTATGAAAAGCTACATCTGGGTGCTAAACCTAATAATTTAGTTGAATTTGCTTCTAAACCTTTGCCACCATTGCCAGAAAATTTGCCTGGATATGCTGCACCGGGTGCGATGTATGAACATTTGAATCGATATCATACTAATATTGATAAATATGTGGGATTATTAAATTCTCCACCCAAGCGTATTTCTAGTAATGAAATTCGGGAATATGTGGCTCAAGATACTGCCGACGGCCAGCGCATATTTTTCAATTATTTAGCAGTAAAAGAAGTGAAAATAACTTGCCCCTTTCCTAATAATGAAGTTGGGCAAATTGCTTTAGTTGATATGCCGGGATTAGGGGATACTGGAGTAGGAGATGAAGAACGATTAATTCAGACATTAAGTCAGGATATTGATGCTGTTTTATTTGTGAGAATGCCCAGTGCCAAAGGTGACTATTGGGCAGATGTTGATGTCCGACTTTATGACACAGCTAGGGCGGCAATTGTAGATTTGCCTTTAGATTTGTGGTCTTTTATGATTCTGAATCAAACTAATGCTAATTCGGCAAATGGTGATAATTTCAATAATTGTCAAGATTTGGCTGACGATTTTGATAAAAAACATCTGAATTTAGTGGATTGTATTATTGCTAATTGTGCTGATGTGGAAGTAGCTAATCTGAAAATATTAGATACTGTTTTGAATTATTTAGCTACTAAAATTCAGAGCTTAGATCGACAATATGCTGCTTCTTGTCAAGAGCGGATGGTGGAGTTACAAAAAATTGTAGAGGTGGAAATAGAAAAGGCACGTCAGGCTTTAGCAAGTCCTACTGCAAATCAAAATGAAATGGGAGTTTTTCTACCTTTATATAATCAGTTGATGAGTAATTTATCGGTGGGTTTAATGGAATTGCTGGATAATTTTAAGCAGCAACGTTATCTGGTAGATGAAGATTTTTTTAAACCTCAAGTAGAGGTAGCAATTCAAAGTTGTAAGGAAGATAAGGGAATTCCTAGTTTACAAGAGATTAAGGTTAGACATCGGGAAAAGGGTTCTTGGGAAATTGTTTATGCCGAATATTTACATAAAATTCGGACTCATTTAACTCGACATTTTAATTCTCTAGATAATGGGTTAAAACAATTAATTGATGATGCCAAGTCTCAAATAATTAAAATCTTAACCGAACAAGGAAAATTGGGAGGTTTAACTACTGCTAGGGGAGCCGAATTTTTGCAAGTTATTGCTCAGAATAAACTGTCTGAGTTACAGCCTAATTTACACAGAGCTTTCCAAAATTTATGGAATTTTGAAATGTCTTATGAGGTAAATTTTCATTACCGAATTAGACAACACTTAGATGACTTAACTCCTGACGATACTTCCCTCCGATTATCTGCTAAACCCACCGCTGAAGAAGTGCTAGAAAATTTAGAACAATTGCACCAAGAAACAGTTTATAAATGTCAAGAAGCCTTAGCAGATTTATCATCAGAACCAAAATTAGCCGTATTTGCTGCAGTAGAAGAATTTGTCGATCAAGTATTGCGTGGAGAAGAAATAAAAAATGAATGGCCTGTATTTTTATATGAGGTGCGATCGCCTGTTTGGCCTGCTTATTTTAAACCCATGGGAGAGGGTTCAGATTCACTTAAAGAATGGCAAAGGTTAGTAGATATAGTTGGTAAGGCTAATCAATTAGAATTTCTACAATTTATTAATTAATAGTTAGGGAATAGGAGATAGAAAGAGGTTTTGGGGGATATTATATAGGATTAATCCCAATATTTTATAGCAATGGCAGTGGGAGCATCTTGCTCCCGTAGGTAAGCGAGACGTTTACATTATCACTTATCTATTAAGTGTAAGTAGGCAGACTAATATTACAGCATATTCCATGATGAATATATCCATAGCGGTCAAGATGCCCGCACTACAAACATCCGATCATTAATATCTAGACATCTCCGATAATTAAAAATCAAATCAATTATTATCCATAAATTATCAATTACTCCCCTCCTGGGAGGGGGAGGGGCGAGGGGTGGGTTCCCTATTCCCTGTTCCCTCTTTTGAAGGATATGTCTTCTGTACTTCAGATACGAGCGAATTTGCTGTAACTTTTTGAACTATTAACTACTCTTCAAATTGACAATAAAATCAAGGAATTATGATTACTATGAATGAACTAAAAATCACACTTCTAGGTCCTAGCGCCGTTGGTAAAACTAGCCTATTAACTTCAATGTACGAACAATTTAAAAGAATAAGTTTTCAGGCTAACCTCCAACTAATTCCAGAAGCAGAAAGTCATGCTATTCTCAAAAAACGCCTCAAAGAATTAAAAAGTCTCACAGAAACTTTTAAAGTCCAACCAGGAGCAGGTATTCCCGGTTCTTCAGAAGTTCGTTCTTTTATATTTGACTTAGCTGAACAGGATAAAAAGCCATTTTTAAGACTGAATTTTTATGACTATCCAGGAGGTTATATTTCTGATAAAGCTAGTCCTAACGAGAGAAAATTTGTCAGGGAATTGATGAATGATGCTGCTGCAGTTGTAATTGCTATTGATACGCCAGCATTAATGATGTCTAAGGGAAAATTTAATGAATATGTGAATAAACCAAAGCAAATAACAGCCATGTTTAAAGAAGCTTATCAAGATATTCGAGAACCTCGCTTAGTCATATTTGCTCCAGTTAAATGCGAGATGGAAATGACAAAAGGAGAGAGAGCAGCCAAACAATTATTAGAAAGAATCAAAAAGGAATATGCCGACTTGCTTAATTTCTTATCCTCTCCACCATTAAATTCTCAAGTTGCCATTGCCATTACTCCAGTACAAACTTTGGGTTGTGTAATTTGTACAACCATTGAAGAACCAAGAAATAATTATTTACCTACTTTTGGATTTAGAAAAATTAGTCGCAATGCTGAATATAATCCCGTGGATAATGACCAACCTTTACGTTACTTATTACGGTTTTTGTTGAAAATGCACCATGAAGAGCGTACCCCTAAATTTTTACAAGCTGTTGTTAGTTGGATTGGTTTAGATGCTCATATTAAAAATGCTTTGACTCAGTTTTCTAAGGGTTGTAAAAATACTGCGGGTTTTGTCGTACTTCAGGGCAGAGATTTATTTTGAAGAAGGAGACAGGAGACAGGAGACAGGAGACAGGAGGGAAATTACTTATGGATAGTCTTCGACAAGCCGCTCCGCGTCTACGCTCCCCCAAGTAATTTTGAACACCGTGTAGACGGTGGGGTATTATACCAAGCGTGAAAAAAGAATGTTACGAACAGTAAGGGGAATAAAAATACAAATGCAAGATATGTCCTTTGACAAAAAAATGATTTCCAACCTGAAAATGGTATTGAAGCAATTCATTCTGTCTCCTGTCTCCTGTCTCCTGACTCCTAAGAAATACCCTAACTATTTGTAGCAAACATTTATCAAATTGGTATTAAACCTATAAAGAAAATGATAACTTATAGTTGTTGATATTAGAGTGCTTTAAAAATTTAAGTTATTGATTTAGAAATTTCATCAAACCCTATTAATACCATCGTGTATGACCTTTACTACTGCACTCTACTATTTAATACCAGTTTAATAAATCTTTGCTACAAATATTTAGGTTACTGCTATTGAGTCAGGAGACAGGAGACAGGAGTCAAGAGGCATAATGAATAGCTTCCATACCATTTCTTAGTTCATAACTTATCTTATTAGTCAAAGGGACATTTACTATAAATTCTTTTTATTGCCCAAATTAATTCGTAACATTCTTTTTTCACGCTTGGTATAAGAAGAAAATGAGTGATTTATCAATCGAATTGTTTGTAGTGCTTGCTCCCTATCAAAGCAAAATTTATTACTTTAGAAGTGACAGAGAATTGTAGTTACTTGATATGAATAAGTGGCGTATTAATTCATGATTTATGGTCAAAAAATACCAGATTATGAGGAAAATTTAATCTAACAAACATACGATAACCAGTCCCAAATACAAATACCTATTTTATTCATTATTTTTATCTTTTTCTTTTGGATTTAATATCCCACCGTCTACGCAATTTTTATATCAAATTCTCTTAATTCGGTATAAAAAAATTTTCATCTTCAGCCAGAGCGCAAATCTTTCTAAATTCTCTTCTCTCCTGACTCCTAATAACTATCTAATTATGTCAATGCTACCGGATTTGATATTATTATTGGTTGGGTTTTGAGTCCCTATCCACTTTTTCTTCCTTCTTCCTTCTTCCTTCTTCAAATTATCAAATTTAAAACAGGAGATTTATATGGAAATATATATTGAAAGTAGAGGCTTTTATCAAGATGATGATTATCGTTGGCTAAAGGTTACTGAAGAGACTCAAGCTAGAATAGATAAACAAAATTTGCCCGCCATAATTCAGGAAGCAAATCAATTAATTGATAGTGAATCTGCTTCAGTAGTTTTGAGCCGAAAAAATAATAGTTTACTGTGTTTATTAACAGGTATCGAACCTACAGAGCGAGTTGATTTTGCCGATCGCCAGATTCGGATTTCTATAGCTTGGGTAATTTCAGATTCTCCAGATAATGAAAGAACTTTACGAATGTTAGCTGCTATGGCTTTAAATACAGAAGAAAGACAACATTTCACAGTAGAAATTAGTCAAGCTGTAAGTTTAGGAGGAGAGCTTGGTTTTCAAGTTGATTTTCAGCATCTACAAAAATTAACTAATACTGAACAAGCTAAAAAAATACTCCAAGATAAGTTGCCAAATACCACTAATAAAATTGCCGAAACTTCACCCCAACGTCAACAGGAATTAGCTGTGGAATTGAAAGAATATCGCTTGCCAACTCAACAGAGTTTAATTGTAGTTGTAACCGGAATAAAAAAAGAGCAAACTTTAATTGATGCTGATATTTGGCGTGGTTTATCTAGTTTAGTCTTATCTTCAGATTGGCAGATTGTTAACCGTACCTTGCCAGACAAAAATATTGCCAATAAATTATCAAAATACTTCAATAACTTGATGATTATTATTGGAGTTATTAGTGCAGTCTCTTTATTAGCTAAGACTTTACATTTTTTCTAACTTATATCATGTCCGGTAGCATCGGTATTGTAAGCGCGAAGGTAAGGAAGACCGAAGTTGGAAGAGGGAAGAGGAAGGAAGGCTATTGAGCAAGAAAAAAACTTAAATCTGTAGATATTCACCCTTGGGTTTATACAAACGATTGCCTTCGGATATGAGGACATGATATTAATAGTAGACTTCGACCTGAGTTTCTCTAACTTTAATCATTAGAGTTGTTGGGAAATAAAAATTCAAAAGCCTCAAAAGTTTACTATATAAGCTTTTGAGGATTTGAGGCTTAAAAAACACTATAAACTTTGACTAATAAGGGTTTTAGCCATTTTTTTAGCTTAATTCCCAACAACTCTATTATTTAAAAAAGTATAGCAATACGTTTTTTTTAGTTATACCATCTCTCCATAAAGTTGCACTTAATATTAAAAATGAAAATAGTCAGTGTAATAAAGTCTGAGCAACAATTATTAAGCGCATTTTTACAGAGAAATGGTATTAGGACAATAAATGCTTGAAAGGCAGTAGAAAAAAGAGAAAAGGGATGTCCTAACTTTTCTGTTTCTAATTACTTTTGCAGCAGCTATATCATGATTTATTTTATATCCACAACTACTACAATTATGTTTTCTATTCCTGCGGAATGCTGCGCAAACAGAAAGTTTTTTCTTCTTGATATGACCACATTTAGGGTATTCTAGCGCGCACCAAGCAGGTTGAAAAATACTCGCTCTACACCCCCAGCACCCCATCCTGACAAGGGTAGGTTTTTCATCATCGACAGTATAACGCGAGTGTAGTCCGAAAAGAGGATGCGGGTCTTGCGTGAAGTTTGCAGCATAGGGTCAGACCAGACCCTGTACTCTCCACCATCCCCATACTTCCTACCCTCCCTCGCCTGTTTGGAGTTAGCGATCGCTACTGAGTAGTCCCATCATACTGTATCAGCCACTTTTGCAAGAGGTCTACGATCTAATCTATCTAAAATTTCCAACATTTCCCGTTCAAAGGCCACACTAGCGCGATTAGTTTTACCCCCAATATAAACCCGCTCGCTCTCTTGCCAAGCCCAAATTTGCGAGTGAGAAACATAACTCATCAACACACTCAACATCAATAAACCAAAACCTAAATAAACAATCGGAATTCCAGGGTCAGCCTTTATTTGTAAACCCGTACTACCTATAATTTTGTCAACAAATAACGTTACCCCATTAACTTCTGTAGACATTCCTTCCCGCACACTACCAACTAATTTACCAGTGGCATCATAAATTAATACAGTTCCTTGTAAATCTCTTGCCAGTAGAGATACACCCTCACTCAAATCTGGTTTAGTCGGAATCCAAGTTCCCCAAATTCTGCCCCCTCCGGCCGTACTTAGTTTGGCCATTGGTAAATCAAAAACAGGACTTCTATTAATTCTGACTTGAACTGCAGCGATCGCCCAATCTGCCTGATACATTGTCACCCCATGATATCTCATAGGTTGATTGACAAATATAGTTTTCCGGTCTACTTCGGAACCATTTTTATCTAATATTGATAGGTCTGAATAAAACTGGTCAATTGCCCCTTCTGGAGTATAGTCAATCCAAAAACGATTTACCCGCACCAACCAATCTTGAGGAATTTGTGATTCGGCAAAAATTCCAGCATCCACAATATTTTTAATTTGAAATGTTTCTCCACTCGGCACTATTTCTTGACCGATAAATCCGGTCATTGAACCAACTATTGACCCTGCTAAAATAATCAACATACTAGCGTGAACTATTATCGGGCCAATTTTACCAATAATTCCTTTCCGCCCATAAAGTTTATCTCCTTCTTGAAATACCTGATAACCACGTTGCTGTAATATTTTTCCTAGGGAATCTAGGGAAGCTGTTTCTACTTCTGCGCTTAATGCTAAGTTCTCAAATTGTTGTTTCTTATTATAGAATTTCCAGCGATTAGCAGACTTTAGAGCTGGCATTTGTCGCGTAAAAGTACAAGCTGTTAAACTTGCTCCAAACAAAATTAATATTGATAAAAACCACCAAGTACGGTAGACATGGTCTAACTCTAATAACAAAATTACTTTCCAAGTCAAAAATCCAAATAATGCTGGTTTTTCTGGATAATTTTCCTGATAAAAATTTATTGATTCACCTTGCTCTATAACTGTGCCAGAAATGCTGCTTATAGCAATTATTAATAATAAAGCGATCGCTAACCGTAAATCAGCCAATAATGGCAATATTTCTCTTCTAAATATTTTGAGAGGATTGAACGAGCCTAATCCTGAATCTTTAGCATCCATTAATTTAATTCCTATCAAATTTTATATTTTTTTATCGTAGTGTACCAATAGTAATATTCCCTCGAAAAAGTCAAGTACAGCAATTCTAAATCATTGGTCATAACGGTACTTTTAGATTTTTAATACCAAAAATGGCTTGAAATCCAGTATTAGCAAGGAAAATACCTGAAAAGGCTAAAAATAGCTGTTTGTGTATCATGACCTAGGAAAACCTAGTGTATAGCGCTGTGCGCAGGCAACAGGCAACAGGCAACAGCTCATCTGGGGGAATAAAAAACCGATAATATAAGACTTTTAGCTATTGGACATCTCCTGCAATTTGTAAATATGCCAGCGCACATTGCTATAGGATGGCGGAAATAACTAACCAGTTACAAAATCCTAAAACAATTACAAATCAAAAATGATTGACTTTTAAATCCATGACTTTTAACTTCCGCGTAGTGGCACTAGTAGCTTGTCCAGACTAAAATTGTGGGTAAATACAGGCCGATAATATTGAATTTACTGCCTTCTTAGCAATTAGACCTAGGCGTGAAAAAGATATAGATTTTTTCCAGGAGTAGGCAACAGCTCCGAAAGGCAACAGGCAACAGGTAAGATATTTTTACAAAAAAGAAAAAGGATTTTTTAGGGCGATTTTTTCTTTCCTAAACCGATCTAATTAAAAGGTTTATTTATTTTCCACCAGATGTCTATTGCTTTACTCACATTTTAAAGCTAGACGCGCTACTAGATATATCTAAAAAATAGTTAATTCAAGGTTAAACCATTACTGTATAAACTTTCGAGCATATTTTTCACCTATTTTGACTGTTTTTTATTCGTCACCTCAACCATAAATTACTACTATCTATCAGACTACCTTTTTTTTACTAGCTATCAGCTAGCCTCCTAACGGAGGAACTGCGCTAACAGCTTTTAGCAGCTCCGGGTAAAAATCCCCAGCTTCTTATCAGCCTGATGGCCTTTGGAGCAGTTGAAATCTCCTTTCCGTTCCGGAATACTCCACAAACGAGGGGGTCTCAAAGAAAATCTGCTGATTGCTGAGGTGCTGAGGTGCTGACTGCTTCTTTAAGTAACTGGTACTATTCTAAATAACAGTGAAAATACACCAAAACCAACTAATAAAATACCACTAGCAGGTGTAATCCAACTAGACCATTTTCGCAGTTCTAAAAATTTTTTAATATTAGCTATAAAAGTACCTGCTAATATCAAAGGAGTTACATAACCAAGGGCATAAAATAACAATAAAATTCCTCCTAAAACCAAGTCTCCAGTTGTAGAAACCCAAGCTAATAATGTTGCTAATACGGGAGTGCTGCAGGGAGATGCGACCAAACCAAATGTTAAACCTAATAAATATGAACGTATTCCTTTAGGTAAATCTTGAGATATCCATCCCATACTGTCAAAAGAAGGCATAGGTAATGGCAATGCTTCTAGTAAATTAAGACCCATTAAAATAGCAACTATACTAACAATAATTGGCAATCCTATACCTACTTGACCATATACTTTTCCCAGCAATGATGCTACAATCCCTAAACCAGCAAGAGTTGTGGCTAATCCTAAAGAAAACCAAGTAGATTGAGCAGCAGCTTGGAGACGACTCTTCGCTTCATATCCGCCAATGTAGCCAATAGTTATTGGTAACATCGAAAGCATACAGGGTGTCAAACTGGTAAGTAAACCAGCTACAAATATAATGATCAAACTGACCCAACTTAGATGTATGAGCTGAGTCTTCACTATGGTATTTGCATATTGAGTAGTTTGGTAAAGTAAAGTCAGAAAAGTTTCCATAGTTATGATTAAATTTAGTAGAAATAAAATATTTACTTCAGTGGCAGAAGTTATAGGATGGCAGAAACTGAAGGTTCTGTGATTAGACACATAGAATTTCTGGCCTTTTTGCCATGAAGGCTGGAATACTGGATATTTTTCACTTCATGCAAGTGAGGTTCTCTCCCGTTAAATCGGAGATTATAACGGGAAGCTCGCAAGCAAAGATAATTGAACCCAATTGATGTCTCCAGAGGTTAAAACACCCTGGATTATAAGCGGATGTGCTTATACGGGCGCTATTGCCACGCAACGCACTGTTTACGATATTTTTTAGTTAGATTCTCTAACTTGTATCGTTGTGGAAGCATCAAAACTTCCCTACTAACCTTGGCTAAGTCAATACTTAGCTGTGTTGCTACTTTTTTGATAATATTAGCTGCACCGTTAGCATCTGCATTAATCAATTTACCTGTTGCCGAACGGTACAAGCCACGGTGAACGCGCTTTCCTGATGCTTCCCACCTTTTCCTACGGAATGCTACGCAAACGGGTTTTTCACCAAATTTCGGCAGAAAATCATCATCTAAAAAACTAGCTTTACTCGTATAGCTTTCCTCAGTCTCAACGAACTTAATCCCATACTGCTCAGATAATTCAGTTATCCTGGCTTTTAACTTGGCTGTTGGTATTTGAACAAACTGTTGGTTATTTTTCTTACCTATGTTAATACTGTCTTTTTGGCATTGATTCCACCCAAAAACTATTGTACCTATTTGATGCTCAATGCACCAGTTGATAACAAATATGGCTGCTTTGTTCACATGATCCCGCATCTGACGATTGCGCTTTTCAGTGATAGTGGCTAATTTATGATCCCAATAGTCACCAGGCTTACCTGCTTTGATTTTTGCTACTTGTTTGTTGTACCATTGATTTTGAGATTTAACCTTTCTTCCATCAACTATAAAAGCCTTCCCCACATTACTCACACAAGTTAACCAGTTATTTAATCCTGGGTCAATACCCAAAACATTTTCTGCTATTGGCTGACCTTTTTCTGGCTGTGGTTGCTCATAAGCAAATTCTAGATAGAAACAGTTATTTCTAGGGACGAACCTAAATTCTTTGATCTGATTAAAGTCTAAGTTACCAGGCATTGGTAGCAAGAAATGGTCAATACCAAACCACGCTTTTACTTGCTTACCTAGAGGAAACTTAAGCATCCCATTAACTAACTTAACCCATCGTGCCGGGTAACTAACAACTGCTAAACCATCCTGTTTACGATATTTTGGTGGTTTTGGCTTCTGTACTAGCTCTCCCGATTTGAACATTTTAGCTAGTTTGGCATAGGAGTTAAAGGACTCAATTACAGAGTGCAGTGTTTGTTGGGCACAGGCTGAACGCATTGCCTTAAAATGCGGATTACTTTTTAATTCAAAATCTAGTTCGGTTTTAGATAGAAAGCGTCCTGCTTTAAACAGCATTTGACGACAATAGTAAAGCCCACAATTTGTCAACTTATTTGCTTCTGTGCATAGATACTCAAGCACAGCCATTACTTCTGAGTTACTCTTGACTAGGTGTTGTTGACATCCATACATTGATTACTACCTCCTGTAGATATAATAGCACTATTAAACATAATATGTCTACAGATTAATGAAGAAAAAACCAGATGAATATAGAAGAAATCCTCACTCAGTAACACTGATTAATTACCATTTTGTATTTTGTCCCAAGCGTAGAAAGTCTGTCTTAGTAGGAGATGTCAAGCAAAGGCTACAAGAGATTATTTTTGAGCTATGTACTGAGCATGATTGGAGACTAATAGCATTAGAAATAATGCCAGACCATGTACATTTATTTTTAGAAGTTGACCCCACTTTTGCTCCATCAGTCATAATTAAGCGCCTCAAAGGTAGAGCTTCACATCATTTGAGGAAAGAATTTCCTAGATTACTAAAATTACCTACGCTTTGGACTCCTAGCTTTTTTTGTGCAACAACAGGAAACGCTTCAACAGAGACTGTCAGGAAGTACATTGAAAGCCAAACCGGAAAGTAACTCCGCTTTATTACCCGCGTGTCGTTATTCATCCAGCCGTTAAAACAGGCGCTGCGTACTTCCTCCCGTCATTTTTTAGGTTTTAGAAGTTTTTTGCTTTGCTGGCGTAACGCTAGGCGAACACAGGTTGACAAACGTCTTACGCCTCCACAAGCAGGCAAGATGATACCCACCTCGCTTAAAGCTTTATCCAATATGTTAATTGCTGCATTCTCGTCTCTGTCTAGCACCGTTCCACATTTATGACAAGAATGAGTTCTAACTGATAAAGTTAATGGTACTTTTTGACCACAATTACTGCAATTAATCGATGTGTTATGAGGGCTAACTTTAACAATATGAACACCGCGTTTTACCGCTACTGCATTCAGTTTTTCAATAAAAGTTCTCCAGGCAACATCATAAATCGATTTTGATAGTTTAGTATTTTTAGCTAAACCTTTAATCTTAAGGTCTTCAACAGCAATTAAGTCATATTGTTTAACTAACTTATGAGCTGTTTTGTAGTGAAAATCTTCTCTTTGTCTAGCAATTTTTTGATATAATCTAGCTATTCTATTCTGTGCCTTTTTCCAGTTATTAGACCCGTTTTGTTTTCTGGGTACTTTACGCTGTTTTCTACCTAAATTAGATTGTACTTTTCTATATAAATTAGGCACAGAAATAGTCTCACCAGTATTAGTAGTTAAGATTTTTTTTAAGCCTACATCAATACCTATAGCAGTCTGAATATTATCTGTAGGAATTAAACCCACCCCTTCAGTTCCCCTCCCTGGAAGGGTTAGGGGAGGGTTATCTTCCAAGCTAAAACTCACATAATAGCCGTCAGCTTCTTGAGTGCGTCTTACATTCTGGGGTTTCCCCAGAATTACGCACTCGCTTTTTTGGTTATAGTTGCAGTTTTGATAACAAACCCATCTGGTATAGGTCTATGAACTATTACAGGAATAGTACCAAACTTACTAATAATGATTTGCTTGCTATCAAACTTAACTGCTGCTCTAGGATGATTGACTCTACTGAAACAAAATGACCTTAACTTACCTGATTTTTTGAATCTAGGTCGTCCTCCACTTTTCAGGTATTAACCAACGTTTCCAAGCTTTATCTAGTCTTTGCAAGTTAATTTGCTGGACTTCAGAATAGATTTCCTGATAATCTGGAAACAACTTTTTTGTCTGTTTAAGTGCTGATTGCTGAAAATAATAATCTGGTAGCTGAGGAATCTCACCAATAGGACATGACACTATCGAACAACGGTCAATTTGACATCTGGTTCTATTCAACCAGTCTAGCCTTTGACCTAGGGCGTAATTCCAATGCCTTGGCAGGTGTTCCAACCAATAATCAATTTTGGCTGACTGTTCAGCAGTGGGGTTGATTTTATAGCAATGAGTCATTTCAGTTATCAGTCATCAGTTATCAGTTATCAGTACCTCTGCAATAAGGAGGCTTGACCTTGGCGAATATGCTCTTTTTTATCCCCTTAAAAGGGGAGGCGCATACCCACAATTTTTCGGTAATTATCATAATTTTTATATTACACTTACCGCAACCCAAAAATTCAATTGAGTAAATTTATAGCTAATCTCAAAACTGTTTCTAGGAGTTTGGTCGGGAGAGACTTTGCTGATTACCTGGCAAGATTTTATCGGAAACCTGTACTGTAGAATGGTTCCTATTTTATTGCTAGTTGCGGTCGTGTAACTATTGAGCAATTAAAGTAATATGTCGAACATCAATCGACACCAGTTTAATTTACTGTCGGCAATTCCCCTCACCGTTAAGCTGTCACTATAATGGGAGACCCCTTGCCGAATCAAGCTGGATTAAAATTCAAACCCCAAGCAATTTTTCCTTCTGGCCTCTGCATTTTTCATTGTTAGATTTTAGATTTTTCCCGAATTTAAGATTTTCTCTGGAATTATTTGAAACAAATTGACTCCAAATTAAATCTAGAATACTAGGATGATTTTGAGTTTCAGTATCAGGAGGAGTTAAATGTCTCAATAAATTCAAGAGGTGAGACCTTTTTGAATAAGTATTGACAGCAATATAACCTATGATTATACTAACATAAAAGTTAAATTATAATTATATGGCCACTGTCAAAACTGCAATTTCATTACAAGAGTATCTGTTTGAACAAGCTGAAGCACTAGCAGCAGAAATGAAAATATCTAGAAGTCGTTTAATAGCGATCGCTCTAGAAGAGTTTATTCGTCGGCATCAAAATCGACTATTGCTAGAAAAAATAAATGCTGCTTATGAGGATGTTTCTGATACAGAAGTATCAACATCAATAAGTAGTATTAGTGGACATCATAGGAGTATAATAGAGGACGAGTGCTAATTAATCAAGGTGATATATTCTGGATTGAATTAGATGAACCATCCGGTTCTCAAGCTACTTACAGACATCCTCATGTTGTAATTCAGAACAATGTTTTTAATTTTAGTTTGATTAAGACTGTGGTTGTTTGTAGTTTAAGTTCTAATCTCAAGCTTGCTGCTGTTCCTGGTAATATTGTTTTGGCAGTGGGTGAGGCAAATTTACCAGATAAAATAGTTGTGAATATATCCCAGATTTTCACAGTAGAAAAAGCAAAATTGACAGATAAAATAGGTACTCTTTCACCGGAGAGAGTAGAAAAAATATTAGAGGGAGTGGAACTATTACTTAAACCAACAGAAATGGAATAACGATAAGATTTTTGCCTCTTTTGCTCCTCACCTTAACTTTCTAGTTCTAGAATCAATTATTTGCATCAAAAAATTTGAATTTTTACTATATCTTTCTAAAAAGAAAGCTTAGTCTCCACTACACAATATTATAGTAGGTGAAATCCTCTAGACAGCGAATCAAAGATGACGCTGCTCTTCCATGATCGCAATTTAGAATCTTGCTCCCCAGGAAAGTTAAATCTCGACTATTTTTCGGCGTTGCTGAAATGTAATGGTAAGTAGCTGAAGGTAAAATTGAAAAACTTATGTTTTGCGTTAATACTTAATCTAAAAATCATTACCACTCAGCAACGCCTATTTTTCTATATATTAGACTGGTCGCTTTATAACTTAAAAAAATCCCAAAAACCTTGTTCTGTAAGGATTGTAGCTATCTAATAGCAAAAATGCTTGTAATTATTGCTCTGTCTAGGTTAGAGTGATTTTTTCCCTTTATTTAGCGACAACTCTATTATATCCTCAAAAAAAAAGGTTTTAGTGGAATGCTCAAACCTACATTCCGCAGATTAACGGTGCTGTTGGGGGATTTTTTTTCCGGCTATATTAGAGTTGTTGGGAATTAAGCACAAAAAATGGCTAAAACCCTTATCAGTCAAAGTTTATAGCTATTTTCAAGCTTCAAATCCGGAAAGCCTTATACAGTAAGCTTTTGAGCATTTTAAATTTTTATTTCCCAACAACTCTATTATATATAATACCATCTGTGTGGCTAAATAGTGATCGCTAGTCTCAAAACCTTGCTGACTCTGTCATTGAATAGTCTAGAGATATTAGTGGTGGGTTGGGAAGCAATTAAATGCGTTGGCGGAGCCTAGCGGTAGCTATATCGCGCCCTTGAGTGCGAGCGCAATACATCTAGGAAACTGAATGGATGCGATCGGCTCAAAGGGAGAAATTTTCACCTAAATCCCTCATAGCCAAAATCTTTAATTCCTTACCCTGCCTTACTTGAAAAATATTCAAAATTTCTACTATAACCTGGCGAATGTGGGCTCAAAAATCACAAATTAGCAAGTGCTATTGCTGATTGTGGATTTTATGAATTTAAGCGTCAGCTTATATATAAATGTCAGTGGTACGGCGGCAGTGAATTAATTATAGCTGATAGATTTTATCCAAGTTCTCAAATATTTTCAAACTGTGGGCATCAACAGAAAATGCCGTTACACTTGAGAACTTATGAATGTAGTGAATGTGGTTTTTCCTACGGAATGCTTCGCAAACAAGTTGACAGAGATTTTAACGCTGCTGTCAACTTGAAAAACTAGATGTATCAGTAGCTTGAGTTTCAAGCGATTTTAAGCCTGTGGAGAAAATAAGTTAAAGACTGCGGTCAGTGGTTCTCACAGAAGCAGGAAGCTAACTCCAAAGCTCAAATCTCATTTGGGTAAGTTTGGGTAAGTTTAGTAGTGGGTTAACTCCACCACCGTTATTATTGTCAAAATCAACGACAGTATTAGTCTGGGCATTAATAACTTCCAAGTAAGGATCGAAACCAGAATCATTGGTACTGGCAGCAACATTTACGAGTTGCCCTGGCACTTGAACTTCTAATCTATATTCATCAACTAGAGTATTGCCACTATTACTAGGTGATGGGAAAGTAAAATCGTCTTCGTTTAATTCACCATTAATATTAATAACGCTTCCTGTTTGAACTTCTCCATTAAAATCACTACCTCTGGGAGTTACATCAATGTCACCTTGAGGGACAGAAACTTGTAGAAAATAGGGATAGCTTCCTGGTTGATTTAACGTGCCAAAACTGGTAACGCGAATTTTATAGTCACGACCACCCTGAAGAAATAATTCATTAGGAATTGCTGAATCGTCATAACCACCTCCATTTGTTGGTTGACCCTGCTGAATCAATGAGTTACGACCGCTACCATGATCATCTGAATCTGCTAAAACATTACCTGTATTAGCATCAATAATTTGCCAAAAAGTATCGTATTGATTTGAATTTTATGCTGTCAGAGAAATGGTTATTGGTTGACCTATTATTGCTCCGCTCAGGTCTAGATCGTATTCATCAGCTCTTGTCACCCCCCCCAGCAGGGGATCTAAAAATCAGATCGTTTGTGTCTAATTCAGCATTTATATTGACTGAATTTGGCATTTGTTCTTATCTCCTATTTTTGATTAGGAAAAAATATAGCAATTCTCAATTCAATTGGTTGTGAAAATTTCTATAAAAGTTAATTTTAAACTAGATTGAGTTTTTGAATTTGTATACATAATTATCATTTAATAATTTTGGCAGTTTGTGGATTCTTAAAAAAAATTATATTTTCTTTGCTTATGGGTTTATTCTGTTAAGAAATACCTTCTATTCTAGATTGATTTTCCTTTCTACAACATTCGCGATCGCTGTGAAACGATATTGTTTTTAGTTGAATAAAAACTCATGTGCATGAGCAAGAAAACTACCTCAGTTTTTACCATATCAAAATTTTTGTGGGAATGCAACCGAAATTCCTTTGAGATGCCGATTTTTAATAGAGCTTTATAAAATGAAATTGTTTGTATTTTTCTGTTGAGGAACAATGGATGGAAAGATTTGATAAGGGAAAGAACAAGCATATTATGTTTTGGAGCTTTACAGGATGAAAATTTTCTACTCTTCCTTTTCGCTCAAATTCCTAAATATTCGATGATCTTTGAGTCAGGAAATCTAGTTGAATAAGTTAAATGACACTAAACTACCCAATCTCTTCATAAAAAGATTTCAATAATTCTGTATTTTTCTGCCAATTTAGATGAGTTTTAGCAAAATTAATTGCACCTTCACTTAGTTGTTTATATAAAAAGTTATCCTCAAACAACTTACCCACCGACTCAACAATATTCACTGCATCAACCATAGGTAAAACCAAAGCATCTTTCTCATTTTCCATCACCAAACCAATATTAGTCCCAGGCAAAATTACAGGTTTACCCATTGCCAAAAATTCTGGTAATTTACAGGGGAAACGATAATCATTAAATTTATCTGGTCTACCTGGTTGAATTAACAGATCTGCCAAAGCCAAAATTTCTGGCATTAAACTCCGGTCTACATATCCTAATTCAATGGCATATTTCCGCGCCCAATTATCATCATCCCCCAAAAAATTACAGAAATCTCTACCTGTTCTAACTAACACTGCAGGTTTACTTTCTCGGTTCAACATTGCCACAGCTAAATACAAACTTCTCACTTCATGAGTATTAGCAGCATGAACATTTCCGGTGTAGGAAAAAACTAAAGTATTTTCAGGAATATTAAACCTTTTTACTATTTCTGGATTGGGATTTCTGGGATAAAAATAATCTGTTTCTACACCAGGCCATAAAACTAAACTCGGTACATTATTCGGCACAAATTCTTTTAACCTTTCAATAATTACTGTCACTCCATCGGCACTTGCTAAAAACTCCCGATATTTCTGGGGATGAGAAACATTATCTGGAATTGCGAGAGACCCATTAGCATTAGCTATTTCTTTAAAAGGTTTGTTTAAATATTTTTCCAGGACATATTCTTCATTATCTTCCAAGTGAATTACTAATTTAAAATCATAGGCTTTCCGGAGTTTATGACAATAATTTCGCGTAACTTCTCTCGGAGTCCACACATGAACTACATCCGGACCTTGCTGATTTTTAAATAATTTATTCAGCCGATAAAATTCACCATATTCTGTCACATTATATAAATGTGTTAAATGTTCTCCCACTTGAGAAACAGTCTGTTTATTTCGAGGAACAGCCACCACACAATCAAAGCCCAATTTAACTAAATTATTAGCAAAATGATGTACATGAAGGGCACTATTAGAATGAAAATCTTCGTACAGAACAAATAAAATATTTTTCATCAAAACTATATCTTTGAATATCTGATTTTTTAGTAAATGTAAGTCAATAAGCTAATTAGCTATGAGCCGTCAGCTTTTGTTGTTTGCCCTACTGAAGTAAACATAATATACTACTTATCCTTAAAAAAAGGGGGGTCATTTCAGTTATCAGTTATCAGTTATCAGTTATCAGTACCGACCACTAAAGCCGGAGGCTTGAAAATACTGGATTGAATATTTTTTCATCCCCATAAAAGGGGAGGCTTTGGACCTCATTTTTTGGTAAGGAGAGAGATCCTGATAAAAAGATTTTAGATGAATGAGAGGCGATCGCTAAACTTGCTTGACTCATCATACTGACAAATTCATCTAAACGCATCAAAAGGCTAGCACTATAATCTATGATGAGCGTGCCTAGATGAATGAAATGATGCGTGTATAATTATGATTCAATTTCATAATTATACACAAATATTAATAGTTTATCCAGTAGACATTTTGGGTAAATTTAGATATAACAATAAATGTAGTCGAGGAATTAATCATATCTTTGCTAGTAATTGAGGCCAAATTAAAGGGCCGTCAAAATCAGTACAAAGTTTTAGATGAAATGATTCTCACAGGTCAATTCATCAGAAATAGTTGTTTGCGCTATTGGATGGATAATAAAGATGTCAAACGCAACGACTTACAAAAGCTTTGTTCACAACTAGCAAAAGATACCAATTTTCCTTGGGCTAAAAAGTTAAATTCTCAAGCTAGACAAGCATCAGCCGATAGAGCATGGCAATCAATACAACGATTCTACAAAAATTGTAGACTGAAGTTACCAGGTAAAAAGGGTTATCCAAAGTTTCCTTCGGAATGCTGCGCAAACAAAAAATTCACTCGTTCAATAGAGTATAAAACAACTGGTTATAAGCTATCTCCAGACAGAAAGAAAATTAAGTTTAAAGATGGTTTTAAAGCTGGTGTATTTGAGTTATGGACAAGCCGTGATTTAGCCTGGTATTCAGAACAGCAAATAAGTCGTGTAAGAGTTGTTAGACGTGCTGATGGCTATTATTGTCAATTTTTAATAAATGTTGAGAGAAAAGAAACTCATAATTTTGAAGGCAATGTAGTAGGAATAGATTTAGGTTTAAATGCTTTTTATACTGATAGTAATGGTGATGCTGTAGAAAATCCTAAGTATTTGAGGAAGTTGGAAAAACGACTAAAAAAGCTACAACGGAGAGTATCACGTCGCCACGAGAAAGGTAAAAAACCTCAGTCAAATATACGTCGCCAATCCGACGGCTCCCCTAACCACAAAGCAAGAATTCAATTAGCGCGGGTAAATCTCAAAATTAGTAGACAACGTAAAGACCATGCAGTAAAGACTGCACGGGCGTTAATCCAATCTAACGACTTGGTAGTCTATGAAGATTTAAAGATTGCTAACCTAGTTAAGAATCATCATTTAGCTAAGTCCATATCTGATGCAAGCTGGTATCAGTTCACCGAATGGCTGGAATATTATGCTAAGTTGCATGGAATTGCTTGCATAGCAGTAACTCCACATTTCACTAGCCAAAATTGTTCAAATTGTGGTCAAGCTGTTAAGAAGTCATTATCAGTTAGAACCCACAAATGTCCGCATTGTGGCTATATTGCTGATAGAGACCACAATGCAGCAAGGAACATTTTGGCTAAAGGGTTAGAGATGTTAGGAGCAATAGTAAACAGTACCGAGGGGCACTCGGAATCTGGGGGAGACCCAAAAGCTACGGGAGAGTCCGACCTCTGGATTAGCGATAGCAATATGGCTAATTTAAGTTGTCTCTGTGAGCGTAGAATCATCAATGATGAGAATCCCGCATCATAATCTCTGATTTGATGCCGGGAGTATGTCAACAATTTGTACTGGGTTGCCAATAAATTGTATGAGATGGGTAATTATAGGATAAAAAGAGTCAATAAATAAGGTAATAAAATGTCAAAAGTAATTACAGAATTTATCAATTCAACAAAAAAGAGCTTGGTTCGTTCTCTAACTTTAACTGTTGCTGCTACATCTGCTGTAACTTTCTTATCAGCAATTTCTGCTTATGCTGGAGGTCCTTTGAAAGCAAGAGTAATTTCTATCGATATTTGTACAGAAAACTATGGTGTTTTGAAAGGTCATGACTTAGCAGTTGCTAGAGTATTTGATGATAAAACTGGTAAAGCACCAAGCACTTTTGTTGTTTATTCTACTTATCCTGGTCATGGTCTTAACCGACCAGAATTTACAAATGGCTAGAGATAGCAAAGATACTGGAAGATATCTAGACTTTTACTGGAGTGATAATAAAGGTAGTAATATTTGTGGAGTTACATCACCTTCTCGTTATCATTTCTTGCAAGATATGCGCTATATCCGCTGAAGCATTTGTAGTCCAGTAGTGGATTGTTTCATCTAAAAATGTGCATTAGAAAATGGGAGGGTAGGGGATTGAGATGACCGAGTGCTCAGGTGATTATCGAAAAGCCTAATGCACTATTTTAGGTGAAACAGTCCAGTAGGGTGCGTTAATGAAATGTAACGCACCATATTAAAACTCATCTGTCTTGGGCCACAGATTTTAAGCTGCGAGTATCTATATCTATATCTATCTCGAAAATATTTTTTTCATTTTTAAAACTTTCCTATACATCCAATAAGTTTTTTCATCCCACTAACTACAATTTCAGCTATCTAATGTACTATTGCGATAGTCGCAATAGAAGAAATCATGTTTGTAAGCACCACAGAAGCAGCAAGTCTTTTAAGTATATCCACTCAAAGAGTACGAGTATTGCTAAAGGAAGGTCGCATACAAGGGGCCAGAAAAATCAATAATCGAGCCTGGGTAATTCCGTTACACCAAGGAATGCCCAGAATACACCGCCGAGGAAAAGGTCCTAAACCGCGTTGGAGTTCCCATAAGCGTTCTGGCAAGAACACTGTTCATTTTAATCGCAACCACATAGACAGAAATAAAAGCAAGCAAAATAACGATTTAACCATTCTTTCTGTTAAAGAAGGCAGCAGCAATTTAGCAACAGGCCATGAAGCTGAAATTCACGGCCCCTGTAGGATTGTCTACCGACCAGAAAAACCTCATAGTTGTGGTGCCACTGTGTGGATTGAAACTCTGGCAGCAGTTACTATGGTTGATTATCAAGAGGGAGTTTTAAAAATAGAAAACAAATGGGTTTTAACTGAGTAAAAAAGTAGCTTTATTAGCTATCAAGCAACAGTATAATCGCTAAGTTGAATATCAAAATTTAGATTGTAATATGGGTCGCCCAAATCCATATCAATTTGCCATTGGTCTAATAGCAACATATAGTCAACCACATCATAATTTCCTTCTCGGTGTTTCTCTGATTGATGATTAATTAAAACACTACGGGGGGTAAATACTATTCGCTTGCCATTTTTCCTCAACTTCAAACACAAATCAACATCTTGATAATCGGAGAAAAAATGTTTATTAAAACCTCCAACCATTTCAAAATTTTGCCTACTCACCATCAAACAATCTCGACTTACAGCAGATACTTCTCTTGCACAAACTAAAGAACCTGCATAACCATCATGGTTAGAGGGAAAACCTCGCATTACATAATCAACTTTTCCAGACTTTCCTAATACAATACCTGCGTGTTCAACAATTCCATCTGGGAAAATTAATAATCCTCCCACGGCACCAATATCAGATTGTTCGGCGTAATATAAAAGATGTCGTTGCCAATCTTCAGTAACAACTTCTAAATTAGTATTGAGGAAAATAAAATATTCTCCTTTGGCTGTTTTGGCAGCCAGATTATAAGCACGAGAATAATTAAATTGCCCTGATAGATTTAAAACTTTCACCGCAGAATTTTCGATAATATTTTCTGTTTTTTCCCCACCAACTAAAATCACTTCATTTTTGGGATAAGTTGAAACAGACAAAAGATTTTCCGACCATTTATCAAGATTTTCTGAAATATTAGGAGCAGCAATAATTAGACTAATCAAAGGATGATTATTTTTAGGCAAAGGATTAATATTTATCCGATGTTTACCTAAACCAGGTTCTGCTTTTGCTGCTAAACCAATTCTTTGTAAATGAGAATTAACAGCAGCTTGTTGTACTACTTCAATACCTGCTTTAGCATCGGCATCTCCCGAAATACTTCCTTTAACTTGTCGCCAATGATAAAGGTGTTGAGAAATATGGGCAATTTTATTAGTTTGCTCGGAAACTCGTAACATAAACTCATAGTCTTGTACTCCATCAAATTCGCTATTAAAACCACCAGCAGCTAAAGCTAATTCTCGATGTACACATAATAAATGACCGACATACATGACACCACGAAAATATTCAGGAGACCAGTCAGGTTTAAAGAATGGAACGATATAATTTAATCCAGAAAAATCAATTTTATCTTCATCGGAATAAACCACATCAAATCCTTCTGCCAGTTTATTGAGACTATCTTCTAATGCTGTGGGAGCCAGAGTATCATCGTGGTCTAATAAACAAATATATTCTCCTGTAGCCATATTTAAAGCTTTATTTGTAGCAGAACTAATTCCCCCATTTTCTTCTGAAAATAGAACTTTAATTCTCTCTTCTTTTTCTGTTAAACCTGCAAGTATATTTTTAATTTCTGTTTGTTTCGAGCCATCATCAACAATGCACCATTCCCAGTTAGAGATAGATTGGTTAAGAACACTTAAAACAGTTTCCACAAACCAATCTAAAGATGAATTCCAGGTTGGAGTAAGAATACTAATAGAAGGTTTAGAGTAATCTACTCTTCCTTCTATAGAAGATTCAGAAAAATCTCCTCTTCCTTCTTTCTGCTGACTTATTCCTTCTATCAAAGATTCAGAAAAATCTCCTCTTCCTTCTTTCTGCTGACTTATTCCTTCTATCAAAGATTCAGAAAAATCCCTTCTTCCTTCTTCCTTCTTCCTTCTTCCTTCTACTAAAAGAATTTCCCAGAAATTTTCAACTGTTACTCCGGATAAACCCAATAATTCCTGTTGTTTTTCGGGTGGGGGAGTAGGAATTTTTGACTTTTGAGCAACTTCTTCTAAGGGTTTAGTTAGAAGTTTTTTTTTAGCCGTAGTTGAGGTATCTGGTTCTACAGGAAATAGACTCTTGACAGGAATATCTTCCCTTTGAGATTTGAACTTTTCTAGATCAGCTTGAATTTCTTGGATTTCTATTTGCGATTTCTCCAAATCTGCCATTATTTCTGCCAGTAAAGGAGATACAGAAGACTTAGATTCAGGAGTAATTTTTAAAGTAGGTTCTGATGGTAAATTTTTCTGCAAAACCTCAGAGCGATCGCTATCTATTTTTTCCAAGTTTTGTAAATTTTCTGACTGCTTACTTCCTACTTCTTGTCTAACCAAACTCTCAATTTTTTCCTGATTTACTCTGACTTCTTCGGAGGAGCGATCGCTATCTATTTTTTCCAAGTCTTGTAAATTTTCTGACTGCTTATTTCCTGCTTCTTCTTTAACCAAAACATCAATTTTTTTCTTCCTTACTCTGACTTCTTCGGAGGAGCGCTCCCTATCTATTTTTGCCAAGTCCTGTAAATTTTCTGACTGCTTATTTCCTACTTCTTCTGTTACCAAACTCTCAATTTTTGCCTTCTTTACTCTGACTTCTTCCTTCTCAATAATTACCATATCTGGATAACTTCTCTTACCCACTCGTCCACACCAAGAACCATAATATTTTCCTAATACATTGAAACCAGCATTAATCACCCACTCCAACAATAAAGACTCCAGAAAACCCATCCCTTTTTCTGGTGAATTTAGGTCTTTAGTAAAACCTTCCTCAACTCTATGAATAAGAGGTTGAGAACTCTTGCCTTGAGATATTAATTGTTCTGACTCGTGGTTAACTAAGAAACATTGGAATAAGAGACGACCACCTGGTTTTAAAACTCGATAAACTTCATCTAAATAATCACGAATCTTGCTCCCACCTACCTGAATAAATCTGGAACCAATAAAGACAAAATCAAAACTTTTGTCGTCGTAGGGAAGTTTCAAATCTGAGTCTATCTGACGGAAATTGAAATGTGGTTTATGACTGCTAATATTTTGCTGTGCCCAAGATATTAATTCCTCAGAAAAGCCATTCCCTTCATAACGACCTGGAGATTTTAAATAATAGGCTAGACCATAAGCAATATTCCCGACTACGCAGCCAATTTCCAAAACTTCAGCAGTGGGTTGAAGACCTACTCTTTGGATAAAGTCACCTAAAAATTTGCAGCTTCTTTGGATAAAGTTAATTGCTTTACCTTCTATATATTTACCATCAGGAATTGGCAGGTATGGATTAAATAGTTGAAATAGAATTTCTCCCTCTTGCCCTTGAAATATTGGAGTCAGAGTAATTAGAGTATTTTGACAGTTTTGAAGTTCTGCCTTTGTCAGAGGTATTTCCAGACTAAATCTAGCATTTTCAGCATTATTAAGCTGAGTCCGAACTTTTGCTACATCTGGGCTAGGTAGACCTAATTTTTGTTCAAAAGAAGTAAATTCTTGACTGCCGATGAAAACTTTAAAGCTTTCTACAGAACCAAAATTGTAAGAACCTACCCATCCAGATATGATTAATTTTTGATTGGCTTTCTCTACTCGATCTAGATGACCCGTTGTTGTAATTGGTTCAATTGGTGGGATGAATTTTGGTTGTTCTTGAACTATGGGTGCTTCAGAAAAAGTTATTTGTTTGGGATTATCTAATACTTTAGACAAAACCTGACCTTTGCCATCTTTAAATATGGGAGTTAAAGCAATCTCAGCATTTTGGAATTGTGAAATTTGTTCTGGGTTAAGAAATGCCTTGAGACGAAACCTTGCTTTGTCAGAATTATGAAGATTTGGGTGTAATCTTCTCACATCAGGGCTGGGTAAATTTAAGGCAGTTTCAAAATTTTCTATTTCAGTATCTGCAATAGTTAATTTAAAGCTTTTTACTGCTCCTAAATTACGAGAAACTACCCAACCTGTTAATAATAATTCTTGACGCTCAAATTCTACCTTATCAAGAGAACCCAATTTTGCTAATGGTTTTGTTTTTTCTGGCACTGTATATGGTTCAAAATCAACTACATTTTTTTCTGGTAAATCAATTCCACTTTTGCCTTCTTCCTTCTTTCCTCTTCCTTGATTATTAACTATATTTTGTGCTGACAAATTAATGTCACTTCTAACTTCTTGTTCACTTCTAACTAAAGTTATTTGTGTGAGATTATCTAATACTTTAGACAAAACCTGACCTTTGCCGTCTTTAAATATAGGAGTTAAAACAATCTCAGCATTTTGGAATTGTGAAATTTGTTCTGGGTTAAGAAATGCCTTGAGACGAAACCTTGCTTTGTCAGAATTATGAAGATTTGGGTGTAATCTTCTCACATCAGGGCTGGGTAAATTTAAGGCAGTTTCAAAATTTTCTATTTCAGTATCTGCAATAGTTAATTTAAAGCTTTTTACTGCCCCTAAATTACGAGAAACTACCCAACCTGTTAATAATAATTCTTGACGCTCAAATTCTACCTTATCCAGAGAACCCAACGTTGCTAATATTTTTGTTTTTTCTGACACTGTATATGGCTCCAAATCAACTACATTTTTTTCTGGTAAATCAATTCCACTTCTAACTTCTTGTTCACTTCTAACTTCATTCCTTCTTCCTTCTTTCTTCTTCCCTCTTCCTTCTTTTCGTAATTTTAAAGCTGCTGCATAAAGTTCCATATCTTGACTATTAGCATTTGCCAATTCATCCATTAATTTTTTGTCTGATAAAACCTCTTTCTGAAAGTCAAGATATTCTGGATAAGGATTTCTATTTTGATAAATAACTTGATAATCTGACCAATCAAGAATATTTTTGAGTGCCAGTAAATCCTCTTCAAAATATTCTGTAATTCCGACAAAATCAAAATAATCCAGAGATTTACCATTTACACAATAAGCCATAAGATTACTGTTACTTTGAGCAAACTTCAGTAAACCTTGTTTATTTAGATAATCTTTTGTAGGATTCGATATGTGGCGAAAACAATAATCAGAAATTAATCTATGGATAGGTTCTCTTAACCATGTAATTCTCTTAGTGTCAGGAAATAACTTATCGTATTTACCCGCGCGAAAATGACCCTCAATAACTTTAGTCTGCCAATGAATAGTAGCTGGCATATTATCTTCAAACATATTAGTTTTATCTGTCAGAACTCCTTGAGTTCCATAAACCTGTAATAAAACTTGTCTGAAAGCTGTTCCGGCTGCTTTTGGCACATGAACAGAAATAAGTTCTAATTGAGGAGTTTTGGTTGGTAAATTACTTGGTTGTGATGTTTTAACTAAAGCAGATAATGCCGGATTAACTGCATTTAATAAAGGTTCTCCTTCACGATCGGCAACTAGAGGAATTAAAATAATCAGAGCATCTTTAAATTGTTGTTGCTGCTGTTTATTCATTGGCAGCCTAATAATAAAACGAGCATTATTTGCAGCAGAAATATTTGGATGTGCTCTTTTCACTCCAGGGCTAGGAATACCTTGAGTTAATTCAAATCCTAATAATTGTTGACTGCCAAATAAAACCTTAAAATTAGTTACAGATTCAGGCTCAAATGAGAGAACCCATCCGCTTAAACAAACAGTTTCATTTTCGATTGCTACTTGGTCTAAAAATCCTGTAGTTGCTGCTAGTTGTGTAGGCTGTTTCTGTACTATTTCAACTTTTTCCATATTGATAAGATTCTGCTAAATTATTTTTTAGTAAACAGTTGGATAAGAGGATGTATTTCGGTTTATTTCCTACTCACAGTTTTTTCCACTCCCCTACTCCCCACTCTTCACAGGGGTAGGTTTTTAACAAAGGGGTGAGCGATCGCTTCTATTCAGTAGAAAATCTCAAGAAAAATGTGTTTTTTTATACAAAAAATGGGCGAAAATTCTCCCCACACTTCCCCCTCTTCCCCCTCTTCCCACACCCCAAAACACAATTATAAAAAACCTACCCCTGTGAAACTCCCCACTCCCCCAGTCCCCTACTTCCCTATTCCCTGACTTCTGCAAGAAGTGTATCTTTTTCCAAAATTAACAAATCTTCTTTAACAGATGAAGTCCGACCACACCAAGAACCATAAGATCTTTCTAGAACATTAAACCCTCGTTCATTTATCCACTTTAATAGTAAATTTTCCCTAAAACCAATCCCTCTCTCTGGTAAATCAATATCTTTAGTAAAACCATCTTCTATCTCATAAATAAGCTGTTGAGAACTTTTGCCTTTAGCTATTAACTGTTCTGATTCTGAGTTAATTAAAAAGCAAATTAATAAGCATCTCCCTCCAAGCTTCAAAACTCGATATATTTCATCAAGATAGTGCATAACTTCCAGACTTTGTAAATGAATTAATAAATGAGAAATACAAACACAGTTAAAACTTTCATCAGGATAAGGAAAAGTAAAATTAATTGCTGATATTTTGCCAGTGGGGTTATACAGAGGATGATGAATGTTATGCCAATAAAAATTAAAGTTAGGTTTGCGTGTTGTAATTTCCTTTTGTAGCGAGGAAATCAAATTTTTTACTATATCAAAACCTTCGTAACGACCAGAAGGTTGTAAATAATGAACTAAGGCATAAGCAACAGTACCAATATTACAACCAACATCCAGAATATGGTCTGTGTGTTGTAAACCTAATCTCTGAATTAAATCTCCTAGTAATTTGAAGGAAGTACCAATAAATTCACCGCTTCCATCAACATCAATTATTTTTATATCTTTCTCTTCAGGCAGTGGCAAAAGTGGTGTTAATACCTTTAATAAAATTAAACCCTCACCAAGCTTAAATTGAGGAGTTAAAGTAATTAATGAATACTTTAATTGGTTAATTTGCTGTTGATTTAAAAGTATTTTCAGACGGAATCTAGCATTACTTACACTATCTAAATTAGGATGAATTTTTTTTACATCTGGACTTGGTATATTGAGAGTTTTTTCAAAAAAACTAAATACTTTATTACCAATCAAAATTTTAAACCCCTCCACCATGCCAGCATCAAGGGAAGCAACCCAACCAGACAAATGCAAAACTTGATTTTTAATGACTGTCCGGTCAATAGAACCCCAAGTAAGTAGAGGATTAGTTTTTATTATTTGCGGGGTATTTTCTTGTTTTCCTGATGATAAATTGTTGAGATTTTCTTGAGTGTAGTATTGTATTTTTGATGTTTTTCTCCGGGTCTTCCGCAAACTTAACGCTTCTCGATAAAGTTCTATATCTTCCTGATTTATCGCCGATATTTTATTGACTATTTCTTGATCAGATAATACTTCTTCTAATAATGACTTGTATTCTGGATAGGGATTAGTATTTTGGGTTTCAAGTTTATAGTCTGGCCAGTTTAGTATTACTTTGAGTTCATGCAAATCTTCGGGAAAAAAATCTTGAATCCCGACAAAATCAAATTCTGTTAATTTTTGCTCTTGAACAAATTTTGATTTAATTACATTCTGCATCTCTGGTTTTTCGGCGAATTCTATAAATGTCAAATTAGACTCTTTGACTGGTGATAAATTTTGTTCATCACTTTCTAATAAAATTTGCCAAGTCTTCCAAAAAAAGTAAAAAGAGATTAATCTCTTGATTGGGTCTCGGAGCCAAATTATTTTTCTAAACTCTGGAAATTTATCATCATATTTATTACTAGGGAAATGACCATGAATTACTTTAACTTCTGGCTTGGGATTGATTAACATTTTATTACGTAAATGTCCCCTATGTGGATAGTCAAAGAAAATTTCTTCTTGATGATATATTTGCCTCAAAACCTGTTTAAATGTTGTACCAGCAGTTTTTGGTACATGAATCGAAACAATTTTTGTTTTTGCTCCTTCTAATTTATTGATTTTACTCATTTTTGTGTTGAATATTTAAGACTAATTTTTGCTTGATAGCAGAAGGAAGAAGGAAAAATCTGGCGTTGTCTGAGTTTTAAGTTTTTGATATGTCTGCGCCCTTTACTTCGACTGCTATACCGGGTTGATTAGATGTAAGCATTCAGCAGTTCAGCTATCATCTATCAGCTATTGCTTTTAGTTTTAGATCAAAGTTTTACTAATTGAGTCAGAATTTATACTTACGCCTAAAAGCTGACTTTAAAGCCTATATTCATTAAAACCCCATCATAACAGCTGAGAGCTGACAGCTAATAGCTGTTTGCGCAGCATTCCGCAGGAAATCCTTACGATTAGATGAGAATATTCTTAGGGGAGTTGGATTCTAATTTCCTAATTCTCCCTGAATTTTTTGTAATCTAAGCTTGTATTGTTTTAAGACTGTTTGATAGTTATTAAATTTTGACTGAAATTCAGTTTTTTTTTCTACAATTAGCAAATCTTGATAAGTAAAAGATTTGCGTCCACACCATGAACCATAATATTTGCCTACAATAGTTAAGCCACTTTCTTTGATCCAATCAATCAGTAAAGATTCTTGAAAACCTATAGTCTTTTCTGGCAGTTCTAAATCTAAACAGAAACCACCTTCTATTTCATTGACTAAATTCTGAGAACTCTTACCGTCAGCAATTAATTTTTGAGATTCAGAGTTAATTAAAAAACAAGCAAATAAACACTTTCCTCCTACTTTTAAAACTCGCTGAATTTGATATAAATAATTACGCAGATCAATATTAGATAAATGAGTAAAAAGGTTGCTAATACAAATCACATCAAAACTTGCTTGTGGATAAGGCAATATAAATTCTTTTGTTGGTATAGTTCCCTTAGTATTATAAATAGGATGATAAATATTGTGCCATTGAAAGTTAAAGTTAGGCTTCCTAGAAGTAATTTCTTCCTTGGCCCAATTAATTACTTTTTCTGAAAATTCAATACCTTCATAACGCGCTCTAGATGTTAAGTAATAAGCCAAACCATAGGCAACTTCACCAATTCCACAACCTATATCAAGAATACTATCTGTAGGTTTGAGACCTGTTCTTTGAATTAAATATCCTAACCATTTGAAAGCATTAGACTGAAAATTCAAAGAACTATTTCTATTAACTCGATCTATATATTCTTTAGTAGGAAGCATCAAAGAAGGATTAAAGACATTAACAAAAATACAACCCTCATGATTTGCCAAAATAGGGATTAAAATAATTAATAGGTCTTGATAGTTTTCTCTGTGAATTTTATTGAGAGGTATTTCTATACAAAATTTCGCCTTTTCTGCACCTTTTAATCTAGGACGGGCTTTTTTTATCCTTGGACTTTCTATTCCTAGAGTTTGTTTAAAATCTCTATATTCTTCACCTCCAATCCAAACTTTAAAGCCACTAATAGGAATCAGATTTAAAGAAACTATCCAACCTGTTAGTTTTAGGAGTTCATTCTCAATCACTACTTTACCTAAATTTCCAATAGTTAGTAATGAGTTTGATTTTTCTAAGGAAAGTTTTACCTTGCTTTTCTTTTTAGCAACTGCTGCTAATGATTTCTTGAGTTGAGGAATATATCTGTGAATAGTTAAATCTTCTACTTCATTAAATATCAAATCTTTCGATTCAAAATGCGACCATGGTCTCTGTTCATTTTTAGTGGCCCTACCTCGCATCATTTTTTTCATACTTTCTTCTTTTGAACGAGTAGTATAATGATTTATTCTTATTTTTTTGATGGAATGTGTTGAGGAAAAAGGTTTGTTAATTGGTTGTTTATTTTCTGTTACTACCTGACCTTCAGAAAATACAAACTGATGAGGATTTAGGGGACGAATTGTTTTTTCTGGACGTAGAATACATTTGATATGTTTATTCGGACCAAAACTTGTTTTGGCACGTTTAATAAAGTTTTCTATTTGTAATCCTTCGGGCTTTTTCTCATGTCCTGATGTACCAAAATTTAGCCAGTTAACTCCTAGGGCTGAAACGTCAGAAAATTCATCTATTATATCTGTTATCTTATCTGCTACTGTGGGAAATAAAAATTCATCTAAATCTATAAAAGCTATCCATTCTGAATCATATCTGTGATTATTTAAGCAATGGTTATAAGCAGGAATTTGCCCTGGTTTTTCCGGCCAGTAATAATAAATAACTTGTCTATTTTGAATATAAAATTGCAAAATTTTCTGAGTATTATCTGTGCTGTTGTTGTCATACAAATAAAATTTTTCTACTCCAACTAATTTATGAAATTCTAACCACTCTTCTAAATAAGGACCCTCATTTTTCATAATTGCACAGATACTTAATTTGCACTTTTCTCTTTGTTTGTTAAGATAATCGTTTTCCACCTCTTCTATTAACTGATTTCCCTCTAAGGATTTGTCAATAATTTCATCAGAATTGTCAGTAGTATTTGAGTCAATAGTTGTGAATTCTGCTGTTTGTAATGTTGCTTTTAACTTGGGAATAAAACGTTGAATAGTTAAATCTTCTACTTCATTACGATTATGATATTTTATATCTCCTATTTTTCTTTTATAATTTACAGTCGCTCTACCCCTTTTGACCTTATTTAAAGCTTCTTCCATAGAGCGAGTGAAGTAATGATTAATTCTCAATTTTCTCACTGAATGTTTAGCTGAAACTTTCTCTGATAATTTTTCATAATTTTCGCTCACTGCTACTCCATCATTCAAATAGACAAAATGATGAGGAGTGTTACATTTAATAGTAAACTCACTGCGTACAATACATTTAAAATTTAGATTAGGCTTAAAATCTTCTTTAGCTCGCTTAGTAAAATTTTCTATTTGTAATCCTTCCGGTTTTTTCTCATATCCTGATGTACCAAAAATCAACCAATTAACCCCTACAGCAGGAACATCTGAGAACTCTTCTAATATTTCTCTCAAATCATTTTTTTCTGTGGGGAATAAAAATTCATCTAAATCTATAAATGCTATCCATTTTGATTCATTTTTATACTTTTGTAGAAAATGATTATATGCTTTCATTTGTTGACCATGTTTAACAGGCCATTTTTTTAAAACTACCTCACAATTTTCTATATACGGAGCCAAAATATCAAGAGTATTATCGCTACTGTAATTGTTGTATAAATAAAACCTTTCAACACCAACTAACTTATGAAATTCTAACCATTCTTTTAAATAATGCCCCTCATTTTTCATGATTGCACAAATACTTAACTTGCACTTTTCTCTATTTTGGTTCATCAAAATTATCCAAATATTTATTTAAGTTTACTAGGGATTAATTGCCAATTTAATGCTTTCAAAAATTTTCTCGTATGGCTCTCTTTTAAATAAAGTTTCCTGTTGTTCTACAAAATCTAAATAATCTAGCCGACTGATACTTTCCAAAGAATTCCATAAAGGTTGAAAATTTTCTCTCCATTGATTCCATATAACAGTTTGTCCATGGTCTGGAAAAGTTGCAAAACTGAACTGAGGAAAAAAGTCATGGATAGCAGGAACAACTTTAAAGACATCACCCATCCAATTTTTTGATTTCTCTTGAGAATTTTCCCTGAGCTTGACACAATTCTGATGTAATGGTTGAGCTTGAGCATAACTTCCCGGACAAGTATCATCTATTAACCAAATAGTATTTGCATGAGCTAAAGAAAGAGATGCACAAAAGTCACGAAAAGTTTGCTCAAAGGTATGAAGACCATCTAAGTAAATCAAGTCGAATGGCGACAAATCTTTGGTATAATTTCTGAAGAATTCATCGCTAGTAATTTCTAGGAAAACAATATTCTCAGTGGCATATTTATTAGTGTTGAATTTGAATTTAGGATCGACGGCAACCTTATTTTTTACCTGAATTGCGTTGAACGTTACACCCTGAGATACCCCTATTTCTAGATAGTTAGATGATTGATTAATTGTGGCAAGTACATTGAGGCGATCGCTTCTCTTTTTCAGGGTTCTATTTTTCATAATTATGCTCTGAAGATCGCTGTGGAAATTTGAACTTTCATTTGTTTTTGTACGCACTTGTAAATATCCTTCTATTATTTCTGAATAACGAGCTGTATTGATTTTTTTGAATTTATTGTGTACCTGATATATGTATGTCATAATATCGCACCTTTCCTGAGCCAAAAATTTTTCTTCGTCCCAGTCTTTGAGGTAGGCAAAATCATCGTTTCTTAGAGATTCAATTACTTGGTATGGATGTTTGTTTATAAGTATTTGCCTGGTACCATCTTTTTTATAAGTTCCAAGTGCTAATACATTGTCAGTATTTCCAGCAACAATATAATTGCGACATTTACTAGATATATGTGGATAGTAAAGCTGGTTGTTTGTTCTTCTGGGAATACAGGCAATCTCAGCATCTAAATAGTTAATAAATTCTAAGGAATAGATAGCACTTCCTTCACTAAATATGATTTTTTTAGCATTCATTAAATAAGTAATCTGTTCTAACATAGGGTAATTTTCTGGTTGTAAGGAAATATAACCCTCATCAACTAACAGACTTTCTAAATACTTCTCACCATAAGTATACGTTCCAAAAGGTATATGATTTCTGCCTAAAAAAAGCTTTAGTTTTTCTTGGTCTTTTCTCAAGTGATGAGTAGCATCTAAAATCCTTTGCTGTAGCTTTTTCAAATAGGAGCGATACCAGTCTTTAGGTCCTAATGTTAACTCACTACCTGGTTCGGGAATTATCAGGTTTTCAAAAGTACAATTACTTGTCACCCAAATACATTTGCTCAGAGGTATTTCTAGAATTTCCAAAGCTTGAACAAACCATTTAGTAGGAGTATAGTTGGTATTTTTTGCTGAGACAGCAAAAATAATACCATCATGGATATTGGTATTGAATGCCCATAAACGATGAATACCTTCAGTTAAAGCATGACCAAAGTGTGGACTTAAACAACCTCCATAAATATATGTACCACTATAGAATTTGGAATTGTTAATACCAGCATCAACTTGCATTTCTACGTCTTGGTATTTCATCGTTTTTTCGATTTTGGGACGTCGATGACGAAATTTTTCTGGCATATCTTTAGGAAAGACAACACCTCCAACCCACTTGCTTGGTTGAAAACTTGATACTGGTGTAACAATTGCATTTTGTATTTGAAAAAGACGATTATTTTCCGTAATATTTATTGATATTGGGTATGTACTATCTGACTTTGTTACTGGAAATGGTTTTTGCCACCAATAAGTATGTTTAGGTTTACCCATAGTTCTTGTCACCAACCAATCTTTGAGTAACTCGTAACCTGGTTGATACTTTTCTCTTTGTGCATCATCTACCATCAATATTCCTCCTTTTTTTAGAGTTTTAATTGATGCTTCAATGCATTTAACTCGATCGCGACCATCAACAATAATTAGATCAAAAGATTCTGTAGGAAACTTTTCGCATATCGTATGATATGGTCTTGCTAATAGTTTCATATCTACTGGATGACAATTTTTCTGCTTCTGAATCCGATCTTTAACTTGGTTAAACCACATACCGTCATGCTCAATAGAAGTCAGATTTTTAGTTAACTTAGATAGCCATATAGTAGAACCTCCACTGCCAAATTCCAGCACTTTAGCATCAGGTTTTTGCTTCAAGAAATTTTCTAAAAATTTGATAGCTTCTTTTGTCAATAAAGGAGTAGCTTTAATCTTTAATGATTTAGTATTGTTAGTCCGCATACAACCTATTGGCATTCGAGTTTCATCAGTAAATACTGCTTGTATTAGCCAATTAAATTTGGGTCGTAATTTCTTGACTGGGAAGTCTATACTAAAACCAATTTCTTTGACTTGGGGTACTTCTGGATAACGTTTAGCTATATCAGGACGTAGCTGATTAACAGAGATACTTTTCAATATACTACTCAATTCCACTATTTCTATAGCAACTACAGGACACTTTTTTCCTAATACCCATCCAGAGATATTAATGATATCTTGATTGTTAGTTTTTTCCTGAATTTCTTTGATTTCATATCCCCAAAATAATTCATTATAAATTGCTCCGTAAGCTGCATCATAATTTTCAATAACTATTAGTTTTGATTGAACACTAGAGGGAACTAAATTTTTATCACTTTTCTGAATTGTTAAGCTTGACTTGGGAATTGATGTGGAATCTAGTGTTAACTCTATTTGCTCTAACAGAGATTTATTGTTATTTAATTGATCTTGAAATTGAAGCAGCGGTCTATGTTGGTTTTGTGCTTTGTCAAAATTCATTTCCCAATTAAATTTTATGCCTAAATATTCTTCTAGTCTTTGATTATAAGGTAGAAAGTATTCAGCAAGACTTGAGCGGACTTTTGAATCTATTGACTGATAAGACAGTTCATTATATTTCTTTTTATTAGTTACTTGATAATTAGGTAACCCTAAAAATTCAAAAACTTCTTTTAGTGTGAAATCTGGATTATCATAGAAATCTTCACTTTTCAAAATTAAGAACTGTTTTCTGGGAAAAATATTCATCCATTTTTCTAATTGTTCAATGTAAATCCCTCTTTCTAAATAGCTATAGTTTCTATGGAATAAACTTCTATAATTTTCATCAGAGATGAGTTTCTCTTTTTCTATATTCAATCTTTCTGGTTCTTTTTCAATTGCTTTTCTAAAAGGTAAAGGTTCTCGCTTCTTACTAATTCGTCGATTATGATGATAATGAGATACTGCTCTATCTACAGGATTTCTGAGAAGTACAATTAATTTAATATCTGGTAATAAATTAAACATTTTCTGGGGAGTATGTGGATCAACTAGATAATCTGGTGTAGCTTCTCCAGTTATGAGATTTTTTCCATTAGGTATTGTGGGAAACTTGGATAAATACCAATCTACTCCTTCTGCCTTTTTTTTGTTTCCTGGTTTAGAAACCCAGTTAAAAAAATGCAATTCTTTCTTGGCTGCTGGTAAAATTTGTGGATGCTCAACCATATAGTTATATAAGGAAGTTGTACCACACTTCTGAGCGCCTATGATGATAAAATTAGGTAAAGTCATCTTGATTTTATTAAACCTCTCTATTCTAGATTTTTAGATATTATTTTTAATTCAATAATTTATATTTGATATACAGTGGAGTGGCAGAAAAAATTGATAATATTTTTGAAATTATTGTTGCTTATTTCTAGCCAATTGAAATAGAAATTCCTATAATCATTTATAATTTATAAGGGAAAGCCTCAGAATCAAATTTGATCCAGGCTGAAATAATAAAATATAGCAACTTATAATATCTTAAGTTCTTGACATCCTCCCCGGCCTAAAGGCGCGGGGATTCCTACCGAGCCGAAGCCCCTCGGCGGGTTGACCTTTCATTGGCTGCTGCTGCCTTGGCGGTAGTCTTACGCTTGCCTCCACGTCCGTTTAATGTCTCGGACTGCCCGCCCGCGACTAATATATTTATTGCTGCATTCTCGTCTCTATCATGTTTTGCACCGCAGTTGAGACACTCCCATTCTCGCACCTTCAGGTCTAGCTTCCCACCTTTAAAGCCACAATTTGAGCAAATTTGGGATGTTGGCTCCCAACGATTAATTACTCTAAAATCGCGACCATATTTTTCTGTTTTTCCTTCTAGGAATGTTCTGAATTGTCTCCATCCTAAATCGGATATAGCCCTGGATAATTTACGGTTCTTAACCATACCAGAAACGTTTAAATCTTCTAAAACAACTGTTTGGTTTTCACGAATTATTTCAGTAGATAATTTATGTAGAAAGTCTGTTCTTGTATCTTTCAGTTTAGCATGGAATTTAGCTACTCTAACCCTAGCTTTTTCATACCTTTTAGAGCCTTTAGTTTTCTTAGATAATGACTTACTTAACTTTCTTAATTTCTTAATTCGTTTTTTCAGTGGCTTAGGAGCATCAACCTTTGTACCGTCACTAAATGTAGCAAAGGTTTTAATACCTAAATCTATACCTACTGAATTATCAGTTTTAGGTAATACTTCTGGTTGTATTTCTACTACAAAACTCAAGAAATATCTATGGGCTGAATCTTTGATTACTGTTACTGATGATGGAGCAGCAGGTAGCTTTCTTGACCAAACAACTTTCAGCTTTCCTATCTTGGCTAAATAAACTTTATGTTGACCAATTTTAAACCCTCCCTTTGTAAATCTAGCAGTTTGCTTTGACTTTCTGCTTTTAAATTTAGGAGGTTTAACAGGCTTACCTTTTCTCTTGCCTTGAGTTGATTTAAAAAAGTTTTGATAAGCTTGGTTTAAATCATTTAAAGATTGCTGCAATGGTATGTTAGAAACCTCTGACAACCATTCTCTTTCTTCAGTCTTTTTAGACTGAGTAATAAAAAGCTTTTGTAGTTCTGATAAGTCAGGTTTCTTTTCTGCTGATTTATACTTGTTTTGGGAGTAAGCTAGACTATCATTCCAAACCACACGGACACAGCCAAATAGCTTGGCTAATCGGTATTTTTGTCCCGGCGTTGGATAGATACGATACTTAAATCTAGCTTTCATAAATTGACTTTTAAACTAACAACATGATAACATATTTATTGAAAAAAATCAACTAAAAAGTCGCCCTAGAAGGGCGAGGCTTGAGACCCATTTTTTTGGTCACCTAATGCCATAAGCATCATAAATATTCAACACAAATATAGTCATATGGTCTCCAGAAATTTGGGCAACTATTGACATAATCTAACAATGTCTGTGATAATAGAAAACCAAATAGCCACGCATAGTCAACGATCTGAGTTCAATAGGGTGAAATTCCACCGACTAACACGCTACCTCTAGACACATCAGAACCTACGTCCAAGCCTCTGTATTATGACCAAGTAGAAATTGAATCAGGGAGATCATCATGCAAAGAGGAAAAGAAAAAGTAGTCCCAAATGCTTTGAGCTATGGGAAGCGAGGGTGTTGTAGTTCACCCAGTCAGAATAACACCTGCAAAATAAGAATGTGTCATACTTGGCTATATTTTTATGAACTATTAGTCTCCAATGAAGACAAGTATGAGTAATTCGTTCCCAGTAACTCCAGATACTGCAGCCCAATATTTTCAACAAGGCAACCAAGCTGTAGAAGCAGGCCAATTAGAAAAATCTGTTACTCTCTATCACAAAGCCATTGAACTTAACCCCAAATTTGCTTTCTATCACCAAACTTTGGCAGATGCTTTAGCCAAGATAGGTAAATGGAAAGAAGCAACTATTGCCTACCAAAAGGCGATCGAACTTAAACCTAACTCAGCCTCGTCTTACCATAGCTTGGGAAATGTCCAACAACAACAAGGCCAGTTGGAACAGGCGATCGCCTCTTACTCCCAGGCCATAGAAATTAATCCTAATTTCTCGGAATTCTATATTAGTTTAGGAGCAGCTTTAGTTGAAAAGGGGTTACTTTATGAGGCTATTTCCCATTTCCAAAAGGCTATATCTCTAGAACCTGACTCTAGCATTGCTCATCAAAATTTAGGGGTAGCTTTAGAAAAACAAGGTCAGATTGAGGAAGGGATAATCTGTTATCGAAAAGCGATTGAAATTGACCCTGGTTTCTGGGAAGGATATCAAAAATTAGGAACAGCTCTGACAAAATTAGGATATCTCCATCAAGCTACCAATATTTATTTAAAGGCTTGCCAAATAATTCCTAATTTTGCTACAGTTTATCATTATTATGGGGAAGCCTTGGCAAAATTGCATCGGTGGGATGAAGCTATTGCTGCATATCAGAAAGCAATTGATTTGTTGGGTGAGCAGAGAGGCACCGCTCCTACGGCAGTAGTCTATCACCAGTTTGGCTATGCTCTAACTCAACAACAAAAATGGGAAGAAGCTATCTCCGCTTATTGTCAAGCAGTGGAACTTCAACCCAACTCTCCAGATGTTTATCACCATTTAGGATATGCTCTAGCTCAACAGCAAAAGTGGGAAGAAGCAGCAGCAGCTTACCGCAAAGTTACAGAACTTCAGCCAGACTCCCCAGAAGTTTATCATTATTTAGGATACGCTCTATCTCAACAGCAAAAATGGGAGGAAGCTGTAGTAGCTTACCGCAAAGCCTCCGAACTTCAACCCAATTCTCCCGATGTTTATCATCAGTTAGGCCATGCTTTGATTCAACTAAAGCAAAATGATTGGGCAGTGGTAGTTCTCCGCCAAGCTGTGGAACTTAGTCCTAATTTGGCTGAAGCTTACGGAGACTTGGGCAAAGCTCTGAGTAATATTAAGCAGTGGGATGAGGCGATCGCTTCTTTTGAAAAGGCCATTGAACTGAATCCTAACTTGGCTGAGGTGTATGGTTATTTAGGGGAAGTTTATGCTGCACAAAAACAGTGGGATGAAGCTATTGTTAATTATCGTCGCGCCCTGGAATTTAACCCCAAGTTGCCAGAAGTTCATCATAGTCTGGCTTTAGCTTTGGTGCAGCAACAAAAATTTGATGATGCTATTGTCAGTTATCGCCAAGCTATTGAGTTAGGTATTAATACGGCGGAAATTTATCATCAGTTGGGTCATACTTTGAGTAGGCTCAAACGGTGGGATGAAGCGATCGCAAGTTATCGTCAGGCAGCAGAAATTAATCCTAATTCGGCGGCAGTTTATCATGTGTTGGGAGAAAGTCTGGCGAAACTGGAAAGGTGGGATGAGGCAATAGTAGCTTATAACAAAGCTGGTAAACTGAATCCTAAGTCTGCTGATGTGCATTACCATATTGGGGAAGTTATGTCAAGATTAGGCAGATGGGATGAGGGGGTAAATGCTTATACTAAAGCTGTAGAATTAAGACCATCATCGGCAAAATTTCATTTTCAATTAGGGGAAGCGAAGACTAAAAAAAATCCACTGAGTGAAGCAATAAGTTGTTATCGTCGTGCTTTGGAAATAGACCCTTATTTTTCTAAAGCTAAGAAAAAATTAGAGGAAGCTTTATCATTTCAAAATGTTCTAGAAACAGGGGAACTTGCCAGTCTAAATTTATTAGGAGAAACAGAATTTGAAGGTTGTCTGGATTATGCAACTATCGACTATGTTTCTGGTTGGGCGAGACATAAAAAAGACCCTGATAAGGTTGTATTTCTGGATATTTTTGTCGGCAATAATTTAATCGGAACTTTAGTCGCGAATAAATATCGTCAAGATTTAGCGACAGCTTTTGGTACTCATGGATATCATGCTTTTGCTCATAAAATTCCGCCATCTTTACATAGCAATGGGTTAGTTGAAGTTAGTGTCAAAATAACAGAAACAGGTCAACAACTGAAAAATTCTCCTAAACCATTAGTAGTCGGACCTAAAGGTCAAAAACATGAAGTTAATCTCAGTTATAATCAGGGAGAAATTAACAAACTTATCTATCGTGTTCAAGTAGTCAGGAGTCAGGAGTCAGGAGTCAGGAGTGAATCAGGAGTTAGAAGTCAGGAGTTAGGAGTTAGGAGTGAAGAGGAAGTTAAAAGTCAGATACCTCTGGCAAAAATTCAGACAGAAAAACCAGCAGTGGCAGTAATTATTTTGAGTTTGAATGGAGCAAAACTCTTAAGTGAATTATTCGCCTCCTTTGAGATTTATAACAGCTATGAAAAATATGAATTAATAGTAGTAGACCACGGTTCCACAGATAATAGTATTGATGTCTGTACCCAGTGGTCAGAAAAATTACCAATTACAATTATTGCCAGAGGAGATAATTATTCTTTTTCCAACTCAAATAATGTGAGAGTAGAGCAAACAACAGCTCCTTTACTGTTATTTATGAATAACGATATTACCCTCTGCCAAGATATTATTCCCCAGATGGTCGATTTAATTCAACAAGATGAAAATCTAGGAATGGTAGGAGTCAAATTGTTGGATATAGTTAGCGATCGCTCTTTAGCTTTTCCTCCTACTCAACATCTAGGAGTACAGTTATATTTCTACAGTCAAAATGAACCTTTTTATCCTTTTGAAGTTCGGTATGCTCCCCAATTATTAAAAGTACAATCTGCTCCTTGGAAAGTACCTGTTGTGACTGGAGCATTAATGATGTGTCGGCGAGAAGATTTTCTGGCAGTGGGAGGTTTTAATGAAGACTATTTTTATGGTTATGAGGATGTAGATTTATGTTTGACTATCCGAGAAAAATTAGGCAAAGAAATTATCAGTGCTAATAATTTAACTGCTTTTCATAATCGTGGTTTTTCTCGATTTAATAAGGGCAAAGAATTTATCCAGAAAATCTTGAAAAATCGCCCGATAATTGAGCAAAGATATGCCTATTATTTACGAAGGAAACATCTACAAGATTACTTTGAAAAAGGAATGTATTGGACTGGTCATCCTTTAACTATTGGTTTTGCTGTAACTGAAGCAGATATGGCAGCATCCGCAGGAGATTATTTTACAGCGGTGGAATTAGGAGAACAATTAGTTAAGGAATTCGGATGGGATGTTTATTACATTTCAGAAGGAGAAGATTGGTATGATATGACGCGATTAGATGTCATTGTTGTTATGCGTCATGACTATGATTTAGAAAGAATAGAAAATGCTAAACCAAGTTTAGTAAAAGTTGCTTGGGCGAGAAATTGGTTTGAGATTTGGGCGTCTCAAAAATCAGCAGGAGATTATGATTGTTTCTGGTGTTCTTCTCAAAAATCTGCTGATTATATTCAGCAGAAATTATTTAAACCAGCAACAGTAATTAGGATAGCAACTAATGAGGAAAGGTTTCAAGAAGGAAGAGGGAAGAAGGAAGAAGGAAGAAGTAATAAATCCCCCCAACCCCCCTTTGAAAGGGGGGCAGAAAAAAGAGGGAATAAGGAAGAAGGAATAAGTGAAGTAGGGAAAAATTCGGAAGTAGAAATTTTAAATCAGTCAGGAAAAATTCATTCTGAACTAGAGAAAAATTCCGAAGCAGGAATTTCACAAGAGTCAGAAAAATCCTCTTCCGAACTAGGTAATAAAATTCCCGCAGTAGGCAAAAGTGAAGTAGGGAAAAATTCGGAAGTAGGAGTCTCAGAAAGGTCAGGAAAAATTCTTTCTGAACTAGAGAAAAATTCTGAAGCAGGAATTTCACAAGAGTCAGAAAAATCCTCTTCCGAACTAGGCAATAAATTGCCCGCAGTAGGCAAAAGTGAAGTAGGGAAAAATTCCGAAGTAGAAGTCTCAGAAAGGTCAGGAAAAATTCTTTCTGAACTAGAGAAAAATTCCGAAGCAGGAATTTCACAAGAGTCAGAAAAATCCTCTTCCGAACTAGGCAATAAATTGCGCGCAGTAGGCAAAAGTGAAGTCGAGAAAAATTCCGAAGTAGGAGTCTCAGAAAGGTCAGGAAAAATTCTTTCTGAACTAGAGAAAAATTCCGAAGCAGGAATTTCACAAGAGTCAGAAAAATCCTCTTCTGAACTAGGTAATAAATTTCCCGAAGTAGGCAAAAGTGAAGTCGAGAAAAATTCGGAAGTAGGAGTTGCCGTCAACTCAGAACAAGTCAATTCCGAACTAGAGAATAAATGTAAATCTGACTACTGCTTCACAGGAAGTTTCTGGAAATATCCACGAGATATTATGAGTTTGTTGGAACCAGATAATTTACCCTTTGAATTTGCTTTATTTGGATATAACTGGGAAAAATTTGAGAAATTTAAAAAGTATAATCGCGGACCTCTCCCTTATACAGATATGCCGAAAGTTTATGGTTCTACAAAAATAGTAATTGATGATGCAAACTCAGTCACAAAACAATGGGGTTCCACAAATTCCCGGGTATTTGACGCTCTTATTTCTGGTGCATTAGTTGTCACAAATGGAGAACTAGGAAATCAAGAATCTTTCGACGGACTATTGCCTACTTATAATTCCCGCGAATCTCTAGAAAATTTATTACGAGAGTACCTAACAAACGAGGAACTAAGATTAGCAAAAGTGGCAGAGTTACAGAAAATAGTCACAGAAAAACACACTTATAAACATCGCGCTCATACAGTATTTTCTGCCTTGCGCGAAAAAATGAGTAAGACTTTCCGCATCGGTATAAAAATCGGAGTTCCTGACTGGAAACAAGCGCAAGAATGGGGAGACTATCATTTTGCCTTAGCGATGAAACGGCAATTTGAAATATTAGGTCATTCCGTCAGAATTGATATTTTGCCAGAGTGGGAAAATCCTCAAATATTTGGAGATGATGTGGCAATTACGATTCGAGGTTTGAGTCGTTATCAACCCAAGTCTTATCATATTAATTTGATGTGGAATATTAGTCATCCAGACAAAGTTTCCCTAGAAGAATATGAACAATATGACCAAGTATTTGTGGCATCCCATTCTTATGCTGAGGAATTACAAAAACAAGTCAAAGTTCCAGTCAAAACTTTGCTCCAATGCACCGACCCAAATTTGTTTTATCCTGACCAAGAAGGTTATGAAGAAGTAGGAGAAATATTGTTTGTCGGCAACTCTCGGAAAGTTTATCGTCGGATAGTAAAAGATGCAGTCGAAAGTGGTTTAAAAGTAGATATTTATGGTACAAACTGGGATGATTTGTTGCCAGACGGTTATTTAAAAGGAGAATATATTCCCAACGAAATTTTACGACGTTATTACAGTAAATGTGGCGTCTTATTAAACGACCACTGGGATACAATGCTAGAAAAAGGATTTATTTCCAATCGTTTGTTCGATGCTGCTGCTTGTGGAGCAACAATTGTATCTGACAAAATTGCAGGTCTAGAAAAAGTCTTTGGAAATAAAATTTCCACTTATAATTCTCAGGAAGATTTGCCAAAAGTAGTAGAAAATTATTTGCAGCAAAAAAGTCAGAATGGAGGAGGAAAATCAGAATTAGCAAAATATATCCGAGAGAATCATAGTTTTGAGAAAAGAGTCAGGGAAATGTTAGGAACCATTGAGAAGTTGAATGAGGAAAAAATGTTGGGGAAGTTCATCCAATCAGAAACAGAAATCTAGAATATCTACTGATTAGTGAAACAGAAATAACAGCATTAAAAAAACTAACTGACATCTATCCATACAAAAATATTCTTGCCCAAATAAATGCCAACTGTAATTATGCCAAAAAATTAGGCTCCGAAGCTATTTTACGAACACCAGAATCTGCCAACTTATTTGTCATTTATAATGTTTTGATGGAATTATCTTTAGCTTATAAGTTGGCAGAGGATAAGGATGCTGGTAAATTAGCTAAAAATATAGTCAACAAAATTAGCCAAAATTCTTCTAGATATTCTCACCTGTTTACTGAAGAAATTCATAGAGCATTTGTGCTAACAGCAATTATCTTATTTAGAGATATAGCTCCCAAATTATTTACCGTAGAAGAACATCTTGTCCTAGTAGAATTTATAGAGAAAAAAACCAGAGAAACTTGGCAACAATCTCACAGTAAACTTTGGGGAAGAAAAGAAAAAGAACTCAACAATTGGAATCATCGAATTATCGCTTTTTCCGGGTTAGCGATCGCTGCCATTAGTCTACTTAATTATCTCCCAAACGCACAAAAGTGGTTAAATGTAGCAATGACTCGCGTGGAAGACTTTTTTATTGATGGGATTACCGACCAAGGAATGACAAGAGAAGGTCTCTGGTATTGTGGATTTGTTTCCAAAATATTAGGGATTTTACTTCGCATTTGTCGCCAGAAAAATATTAAAGTTAATGGAGAATTTTTAGACAATAAATATAGTGATAAATTAGACCGTTTAGTTGAATGGTATTTGTATGAATCATTCCCCCGTGGAAAGTACCTCAATAATTGGAATGATTCATATTGGAATCCCCATAATGGTTTATGGGGATATTTAACCATAGTAGGTAATAGAAATCCTAGTCTGGTTACTTATATTTGGGAGTTATTAATAGGTAGCAAAGGATTAAAAACTTATGGCAGAGACCCCAATTTAAACTTCTCTTCCCTATTTGATGCCTACTTATTTTTGCCTCAACCACCAGTAGCAGAATTTAAACTAGAAAATACTAACTTATCAATACGTCGCTTTTGCTCCGATATTGGTTATTTAAATGTTAGAAATTCTTGGTCATCTGAAGCAACAATTGTTAGTTTCAATTGTGGTAAATATATTGAGGGTATTCACGACCAATCAGATAACAATTCTTTTACATTAATATTTGAAGGTCAACCTCTAGTTATTGACTCTGGTGCTGCTAATGATACAAGGGAAAATTCTCCATCATCCTCCCTCGGTCATAACTTAGTTTTAATTAATGGTAAAGGTCAAAGATTTTCAGGAAGAGGAAATGGTGTATCAGGGAAAATAATAAAATATGATTATTCTGAGGTGTTTGATTATATTCTAGGAGATGCAACTCCATCATATAATTTACAGAATTATAATCCTGTTAATTTTGCCATTAGACATTTATGTTTTGTGAGAGAACCTTTTCCTTATGTAGTCACATTTGATGATATTGAGTCATCTTCTTTTGCAGATGAAAAATTTAATTTATATGAGTATTTATTGCACATCCCTAAGAGCTTCAATGTAGAAAAAATTAATCACAATCAATTTAGACTAAAGCTGATAGAAACAGGAAATACTTGTTCATTTATATTGCAATTTTTTAACCAAGAAAAACTAGAGCTTAAAATCGAACAATTTCAATCAAAACATCATCATAGCTTTGCAAATCATAATTTATTGCGATTTAGCATCAGAGCCATAAATCCTCATTTTTTAGCTGTATTTATATCCGAAAAAAAATTAGAAAATCTGAGTATGACAAGTAATGTAAATATTGATAATAATAGAATTGTACTGGATATTTTATCCCCAGAATGGTCAGATAATCTAGAATTAAAATTCTATAGAGGAAAAGACACTTATTTAAAAGATAAATTGTTTCAATTTCAACGAAAATTCATAAGCTATGGAACCATTAGATGAGCTTTTGAGATTACAGAACTGCAAAAAAAAAATCCTGAACTGAATTGTATTGATTTATAATGCCAAAACCATGACAGCTATAACCATCAATTTTAACAATATCCTCAAACTTAACGACGACCAATTCTATCAATTATGTCGAGATAATCCCGAAATTAAATTTGAACGTAACATCAAAGGAGAAATAACAATAATGCCACCTACCGGAGGAGAAACTGGAGAATATAACGCTTCTCTTATTGCCGATTTTGTAATCTGGAATCGCCAAACAAAACTAGGAAAAGTGTTCGACTCCTCCACCTGTTTCAAACTTCCCAATGGTTCCAATCGTTCTCCCGATGTATCATGGATTCAATTAGAAAGATGGAATAAACTAACTCCCCAACAGAGAGAAAAATTTCCTCCTATAGCGCCAGACTTTGTATTAGAATTAATGTCACCATCTGACATTTTAAAGGATGTGCAAAAAAAGATGCAGGAATATATAGATGGAGGAGTAAAATTAGGTTGGCTAATTGATATAAAAAATCGTCGCGTGGAGATTTATAGGCAAGAAAAAGAAGTAGAAATATTAGACTCTCCCACAAATTTATCAGGGGAAGATGTACTTCCTGGTTTTATCTTGAATATTTAGTCTTTATCTAGAGTGGGTGAGACCGAAATAATTATACAAAATCATATAATGAGATTCCCATCCACCTTCATTAATTGATAATGGATAATGGATAATTGATAATTACAAGAAGGTTAAAACCGTTACGGAATTGAATATAAGGAAGTATTATTTCTTTATTTTCCCCTTAAAAGGGTCGGCTTTAAGCCAGAATAATTTAATTATTAATTATTAATTATTAATTATTCGGTAACCCACCTCAAGAAACCGGGTTTATGGTTTAATGGTTGTGAGAAAAATATTAATGCTGAAGAAATCCAGTTTCTCACTAAATTTAAAAGGAAATTAAACATGGGAATATTTTTAGTCAGGTCATCTTTGACACCCTTTGACAAAAATCAGCAGGAAAAATTAATTAAATCGGGCAAACAGACAATTCATACTCCTAAAAATTTACCACAACATGGAAGTTGGCAACACACTATTAATAAAAATCCCAAATTTAGAGCAGCCATCTTTGAAATTTTAGCTGACTATACAGAATCTCCTTTCTGGGAATTGATAGACCGACAAAAAACACTAAATACAATAAAAACAGTGGGATTGAATATGCCACAAATGATTAGCACTTTTGGTCTGATGACAATTTTCTTTAAACTGCACAATATCGAGATTCCTCAAAAAGCTTTGTTTGCTAATAGTTCAGGATTTAAAACAGAAGATAATGTGATTATTAAAGACGTTAAATCAGGAAAATTATTTAATTTTAACCAAGACAAAAAAAATCGGCTGACTGAAAAATTTGATAGTAATATAAAGCCAATAATAATTGCTAGAGAAGCAATTGCATTGATACCAGGAGGAGAAAATACAGGAGAATTATCCTTTGAAGGATTTGTTGATTCTGAAAATAGTAATTTTATCCCTGGTTGGGTATGGTGTCTAGATTTTCCTTTTATGCAATTAACTGTTGAAGTGCTTGAGAATGGTAGGGTTATTGATAGAATAGTTGCCGGCCAATTTCGAGGAGATTTAAAAAAAGCAGGTAAAGGGAATGGACATCACGCTTTTCGCTATGATAGTAAAAGTAAGCCAGTTGAAAGTCTCAGATTTAGGGTAATGGATACTGCTTTTGAATTAAAGAAGTCAGGAGGAAGAAAGTAAGAGTTAGGCGATCGCTTTTAAGCCAAATTCAATCTATATTTAGTTGTATTAATTAATATTTTGCTAATTTTTTTCTGTATTTAAGATACTTAACCTAACTTATGATTAATAATAACGGACAAGTAACGATGAGTGATACTAAAAATATTCTACAATCCGCTATAGAGGTTAACAAAATTGTTTACGATCGCCTGCAAACAAAAGAAAGTAAAATCCATAATTTTTGTCAGAAGTGGCAAATTACAGAGTTATCAGTTTTTGGCTCAATTTTAACCGATAAATTTAATCAAAATAGCGATGTAGATATTTTAGTTCAATTTGCACCAGAAGCTAGAATTTCTTTATTTGACTTAGAGAATATAGAGTCAGAATTAAAAATAATTTTTGGTAGGGATGTAGATGTAGTTTCCAAGAAAGCAATTCAATGTAGTCGTAATTGGATTCGTCGTCAAAATATTCTAGGTAGTGCCCAGGTTTTGTATGTCACGAGATGATGAGATAGTTATAGACTTGGTTACTGCTTGTAATCTAATTTTAGATTTTACAAAAGGGATGGATAAAGAGAATTTTATAACAGATGCTAAAACCCAATCTTCTGTTTTGTATCAAATCATTATTTTAGGGGAGGCAGTGAATAGATTATCTAGCACTTTTATAGATTCCCATCCACAAATTCCTGTCAGGCAAATCAAAGGTATGCGTAATCGAGTTACTCATGAATATAAGGAAGTTGATTGTGATATTATTTGGGATGCCATACACAAAGACGTGCCTCGTTTATTAGCAATATTAGAAAATCTTTAATTAAAATTAGGTATTAATACAAAAATACCTTGATCGAGAAAAAATCTATGAATCTATCAACCAAAAATAATATCTCTCGTAATAATCCAAATCATCCCAACGGCATTAAAAAAGTCCAGGTGGGTTGTGGCCCCCATAATATCATGGCCGACTGGTGGAATGTGGATATTCGTCCCTTTCCCGGTATTGACCAAGTTATGGACGTAACTAAACCTTGGCCTTTTAATGGCTTAGAATATGTGTATGGGGAACATTTTCTCGAACATTTAAGTCTCGAAGGAGCGATCGCTTTTCTCAATAATGTTTGGAAAAGTCTCAAACCTGGTGGGGTAATTCGACTTTCTACTCCTTCCCTAGAGTGGGTACTTTCTACTCATTTTAATCTGTCAGAAACTAATCCACAAAAACGTATTGATTCTACATTTTCTATGAATCGTGCTTTTCACGGATGGGGTCATCAGTTTCTTTATTCAAAGGATTTTTTACAATCTTTACTTAATAATTTAGGATGGCAAAAAGTCATATTTTGTGAATATGGAAAAAGCGAACATTCAAGTTTAAAAAGTATTGAACGCCATGGTAAATATCGAGTTGATAATGGATATCCTAATATTTGGATTGTTGAAGGTACACGAGGTGAAGGTCGTTCAGAGTCTAGTATTTTGTCTTATCAAAAACTACTCGATAAGTCTTATGTGAGTTATGTTAGGTCTGGTCATTAAATTTAAAAAGTAATTATGTTTTGCTATATTGAATATGTCAAATACATCAGATAAGTTTTCAAGTATTAAATTAGAATTGGAGTCATCAAAAGTTAGACTAACTCAGATTAGAACTGAATTAAATAGATTTAAGTCTAAGTCAGATTTAGAAAATTCAAATCAACTGGTGCTAGAATAGTCGGCTAGCAAGGTGATATCGCTATAACCCCGCCCCCTCAGAACCGGACGTGCGACGCAAACCGCATCCGGCTCAAGCAAGTCATAAACTACTCACTGTTCCAGAGTGAATTTGCTGATGACAGAATAAATGAACAAGTTGTAGGTTGCCATAATTATTTCCACCACTTTGTCTTTTTGGCTTTTGATGATGAAGATGTAATTCCTGATCATTTAGTAAAGATTCCCCACATACGGGACAGACATATTTCTGCTTTTGAGCTATTTTTTGTCTGCTTTTGATTAACTCAGATTTGACTTTCATTTCTGAGCGTTTTCTCCAATAATCTTTTAAATTGGGGTCATCCGGAGAAGATTTACCTTTAACAAGAATATGTCTTTCAATCTTGAACCAAGCAAATTTCAACATATAGGCTCCAGTTTGAAATTCATTACTAATAATTTACATATGTCTAAAGTCTAATTTTTTTGATCCTTTTGCATCAAGGGCCTAAAACCCCAGGCTCCAGGGGTGTTTACAATTGATTGGGGTTTAAATCCCCATCCGTAAGGATTCAGATGCAAAAACACTATCATATATTAATGAAGTGGTAATTTTATATTCAATCTATTAATTAGGGCTTGCTGATTAAATATAAAAGCATTGACATATAAAGACAAGTGCCTTTTTGGGAACGAAAAAAGTGCGCCTGTTTCAGCTCTTCACGCTCATGCATGGAGCGTATTTTAGGCGCATAGTTGGGCCGAAAAATCATTCTTACAAAACGCCCGCTCCTACTTCCTCGTTCCCGATCCATTTCTCCTGTCTCCTGTCTCCTGTCTCCTGTCTCCTGTCTCCTGTCTCCTGCCCCTACTAAAATACTTTTTCAGCAAACCCTAATTAGAGGGATTTGTTGATTCAGGGAAGTCTGAGATGTAAAATAGAGAAACCAGTAGAGGAGATTAAGATAATGGTTAAAGTTTTTACAAGTTCTGTTATCAATGCTCATATTGATAAAGTATGGATGAAAATTAGAGATTTTAATGCTCTGCCTAACTGGCCTCCAGCTATTGCTAACAGTTTCATAGAAAATGGTGAGCGAAGCGATCAGGCTGTATTCGTAATTTTAATCTCAAAGAAGGGGGCACTATTCGCCAGAAGCTATTGGTTATCAGCGACCTAGATTATTTATTCTCCTACTTAATTCTAGAATCACCGCGGACATGATATTACTCTAGATCTTTTTTACCTTATTTTTTACAATGAAAACTCAATACAAATATCCAGAGAACTTGAAATATTCTGACATTGATCGTCACTCGCCACACCATCAAAAATTTGTCGCTCCACCACTGGATGATGAGTTTTACGCTGAGAGTTATGAATTACGCAAGGCAGCTTCGACGATGACAGTTTCTGCCATTGAGTGGTTTCGCAATAATGTCACAGTATTACTAGAGGCAAGTTATTCTCGGTCACACCAAGATGATACCTTCTCGGTACTTAGTATTGGTAGTGGCGAGGGTGATATAGATTTAGAAATTATACAGAGTTTGATTCCCAGACTTAATCCACGGTGGAAACAGTTACGATATGTAGCACTTGAACCTAACCAGATTCATCGCGATCGCTTTCTACAACGGCTCAACCAAGAATCTTTTGGCCAAAATGTAGAAGTGTCCGTGCGTGATGAAAATTTTGAACCAGGTAGATTTGAAAGCGAACAGAAATACGATTTAGTTCTGTTGACCCATGTTTTATATTATTTTGATGAGCCTTACCAAGCAATCCAAAGTGCTTTAAAGCAAACGAAGGCAGGGGGACAGGTGGTCATTGTCCACCAAACAGCTACAGGTATCCCTCAAATTCAGCGCGAGTTTATGCTGGAAGCAAAAGGGAACCAAAACGAGATGTTCACAGCAGAGGATATTAGAAATTTACTGGATACTCAATCTCATCCGCATCAGTATTACCATGTCGATGCTCGTCTGGATGTAACTGAATGTCTCCAAGGGTTGGAAACAGGCGTTAAAATTATGTCCTTTTGTATGGAATGCGATTTGCGCCAGCTTCAGGAAGTAAAATTTGCTAAGATTCTCCAAGCATTTTGGAGATTGGCTGAGATTGAGGAAAGTGGGAAAGCATTTATAAATGAACCCATTGGGGTTTTTGTTTTGCCAGTTCCGAGTGTTACTGTTGAACAAAGAAGTCCAGAAGACAAAGATCCAGTAATTGATTATTGGCAGTTGGCGCAGCGTTTCGACTGGGCGGGTACTTTTTTATCACAATATCATCACGGCGAAAATTCATCTCTGAGATTACTAGATGTTGCTTGTGGGACAGGGCGCTGGTTGCAAGCTTTTAGTCACTACATCCAACTTGATAAAGAAATTAGCAATATTGTGTATGATTGCTTAGATCCTTCTGAGAGTTCAATTGCTCAAGCTAGTCATAAAATCCATCTTCCCTTAGAGCAAGGAAAACAATATGTTAATACAATTCAATCGGCTAATTTGGAAAGAAATGCTTATGACTTATTGTGGTCCATGCACGGCTTTTATATGATTCCACGCCAGGATTTAGGGGTTGTATTGAAAAAGTGTGCTAGTTTGCTGAAGGATACGGGAGTTGGATTTATTGCTTTAGCTACTCGCAAATCTTTTTATGTCGATTTCTACGAGCAATACCTGCAAATTTTCAAGGAAGGAAAAGGCGAAGGATTTACCTCTGCTGAAGATGTCATAGAGAGTTTGAGTGAATGTGGGATTCAGCATCAAGTCCATCGGATATTCTATGAAGAGGCAATAAAAGCTGATGATCATGCAGGTTTAGAGCATTACATCAAACATGAGGCAACAGTTAACTGCTTTAACAAGGATAAGGAAACAGAGCAGTTATCTGAATCGCACGAGATTACCTTGGAAGAATTACTGTCTCATCCCAAGATGGAACGATACCTCAATTCATTGCTCAGAAACTCGGTTTATTATTTTCCTGAAGAGGTTTTGCTGATATCCTTTAGTGCTAATTAGGATTTGCTTATGGAAGTCTTTTGGTAAGGGTGGGATTCAGGAGGTAGGGACGTTTTGCTGCGCAACATGTTTGCGGAGCATTCCGTCAGGAAAACGCATTTTTGTTATGCAACGTCCCTACAGAGTCAGGAGGAATGGGAGTTATAGAGGAGGTAGTCGGAAAAATGGTCTGTTAATTTTTCTGTCCTAGTGAGCCTTTTCTGCTAACTTTTTGAACCTTTTTGACCTCAAAGCAGGCACTTTTTCCAGCCCTAAAAATGCTAAAAGCTTGATCTGTCAATGATTTTAAATTTAATCAGCAAACCCTAATTAACATAGGTGTAACTATGAATACAAGTATGAGCATTACCAAAATCAGGGAAACTGCAGCCAAGTCCTGCCTTCAGAATGAACAAGACTTGCGCGTAGAAGTTGCTGCTGCATACCGTTTGGTTCACTATTACGGGATGTCAGACATGATATACGGTCATATTTCCCTGCGCATTAATGAGGAACCACCAATATTTCTCCTAAAACCGCATTATCTATTGTTCGATGAAGTCTGTGCATCAAATTTGGTCGCAGTTGATGGCAATGGTAATAAAATCAACCCTACAGACGCAGACATAAGTCCAGCAGGATTCACTATACACAGCGCCATTCATTTAGAACGTCCTGATGCCAATGTAATCCTACACACCCATAGTGTTAATGGGATGTCAGTGGCTGCGATGAAAGAGGGGCTGTTACCCCTTGACCAGACATCGATGGCGTTCTACAATCGCATTGCCTACCATGACTACGAGGGGATATCATTTGACCTTGATGAACGCGATCGAATATTTGCATCTATTGGACAAAAGAAATTCTTGATAATGAGAAACCACGGACTTTTAACTGTGGGTCGAACTGTTGCCGAAGCTTTCTACTATATGTATTTTCTCAACAAAGCCTGCGAGGTTCAAGTCAATGTGCTTCGTTCTGGTACTAAGCCTAACATTCCACCACCAGAAGTTTGCGAACATACAGCACGCCAGTACGAAGAACCCAGCTATTACGATGAGATATTAGGCAACTGGAAAGCCAATCGTCGTTTACTTGATCGCCTCGATCCCTCATATCGTGATTAGTAGTTTTTGATTGAGAAATCAGAGAAAAAAAAGTCCGGAAAATAAAGATTGGGACTTACGCAAATTGATCTTTAAAGCAGCATCTGTAGGGGCAAATGGCATTTGCATTAGCTATATGTAGATTCCTTGCGTAAGTCCTATCGCCACTACAGATGCTTCGCGACTTGCAACTACAGATAGTGTATAAATTGATGTTTTGCGTAAGTCCTGATTGATATAACTATGAATACAAATATGAGCATTACGAAAACCATAGAAACTGTAGGAAAATCCTACTCTGAGAATGAACAAGAGTTGCGCGTAGAACTAGCTGCGGCATACCGCTTGATTCACTACTACGGGATGACAGACACAATCCATAGCCATATTTCACTCCGGATTCAGGAGGAACCAGCTATATTCCTAATCAATCCTTATGGTATGCTGTTTGATGAGATTTGTGCATCAAATCTAGTGCGAGTTGATGTCAATGGTAACAAAATTGATGCTACAGACGCTGAAGTGAATCAAGCAGGATTCACTATCCATAGTGCAATTCACTTAGGTTGTCCTGATGCTCATGCGATCGTCCACACTCATACCATTAGTGGTATGGCAGTTGCTGCTATGGAAGAAGGTTTGTTGCCACTCAACCAAGCTTCCATGGAATTCTATAATCGTGTTGCGTACCATGACTATGAGGGTATATCACTAGATCTTGATGAGCGGGAACGAATTGTTGCATCTTTAGGAGCAAAGAAATCTTTAATTATGCGCAACCACGGGCTTTTAACTGTGGGTAGAACTGTCGCCGAAGCATTTTACTATATGTACAACCTCAATAGAGCGTGTGAGATACAAGTCAAGGCACTAGGTGCTGGAAACAAGCCTATTATACCACCACCCGATCTTTGCGAACATACAGCCCGCCAGTTTGAAGAACCAACCTTCCAAAACCAGGAAGTTGCCAAGGTATGGGCAGCTAATCGGTGTTTGCTCGATCGCCTTGATCCCTCATATCGTGAATAGATGACTTAGAAAATTAACAATAAAATCTCAATGGATTATCAAAGTGTTGTCCAAGAAGCAAAGCATAAGCAGGAACTTGTATCAGTAGATCGTTTTGTTAAAATATCTGAGCGAGAAGAAAAATGCGATCTTCCGTTGGGAGCTTGGGAAAAATTATTTACAAAGAGTACCACTTTGCAAACCTGGAAAGGAATTATTCTCTCTAAAGGTGTCATGGAAATTGCCGTATATCCCATGCTTTTGTATGAATTGCAACCAAAAACAATTGTTGAAATTGGTGCATTCAATGGAGGAAGCGCAGTTTGGTTCGCTGATTGCTTAGAGGTCATGGGAATTCAAGGAGATGTCTATGGCGTTGATATCGATCTTTCCTTACTTGACGAGAAAGCCAAAGCGGACTCTAGGGTAAAATTTTTACAAGGTGATTGTAATGAACTGAGTGAAGTTTTACCCCCAGAAACGTTAGCAGCGTTTCCTCATCCTTGGTTAATTATAGAAGATGCTCATGTCAATCCAGTTGCCGTTGTCAATCATTTTCACAATCATGGTTTGCAAACAGGAGATTACATGATTGTAGAAGATACGAACAAATATTTATGGGAATTTTGGAGTCAAAACTGGGAAGATGACAATGAAGTGAAAAAGGGAAACCAGAAATTGGATGATTTGACCAATTGGTTAAGGTTCCATGAAGACCAATATTTGGTGGATACTCACTATCAAGATATGTTTGGTTATAATGTCTCCAAGAACTGGAATTCCATTTTCAAGAGATGTTAAATAAGTAGTTCTAGAACTTTTAGTAACCTTGTTCACAATTTACTACATTCTTCAAAGGAAGACCATCACGAAGGCAACAAATAGCATCTATAATCGGTTTTGTCCAATATTCAGAATCTGTTTGAGTTGCTACATGGGGTGTTATTGTAATTTGAGGGTGTGACCAAAATGGATGATTTTCAGGCAAAGGTTCCCTAGAAAAAACATCCAGACAAGCACCTGAAAGTTGACCTGAATCTAATGCTTCTAATAAATCTTTTTCTACTAAATGTTGCCCTCTTGCAACATTAATCAAATAACCTCCTTTAAGTATAGCTGAAAAGGTTTCACGATTAAGAATCCCTTCTGTTTCTCTAGTTAAGGGAAGTAAACAAACCAGGGCACGACATTTACTCAAGCAAAGTTTTAATTGGTCTCGTCCATGAAAACACTCTATACCATCAATGTTCTTTGGTGTCCTACTCCAACCCCGAATTGGAAAACCCAGAGTATTGAGTTTCTGAGCAGCATCTTTTCCCAGAACACCAAGACCTAAAATTCCTATAGTACAGGAGCTGGTTTCTGGTAAAGGTAAAGGTTCCCAATGTCGCGCTTTTTGAAATGTTTGATATGTAGATGCTTGTCTGTGAAAACGAAGAACAGCTAATAAGATGTATTCAGTCATTCTTGCTGTCACACAAGGTTCAACAATACGAACAATGGGTACATTTTGGGGAAGATGAGGGTCTCTTAAAATCTCTTCTACTCCCGCTCCCAGGGAAATAATTCCTTTAAGGTTCGGAAACTTTTCCATTATTCCTAGAGGGGGTTTCCATGTTAATATGGCTTCTATTTTGTCTAGGTTCTCCACTTCTGGCCAGAATTGGATATCGATATCTGGTATATTTGCTTTGAGTTCCGTAACCAATAGTTCCAGATTTTCAGCTTCATAAATTATCAAAATGTTGGTTGAAGACCCGCGCTCTCTCGCAGAGGAGCGTCGTATGGGAAAACCAATCAATGTTGGGGGTTTACACATAGTATGTTAGAATGTAAATGTTCAAGATTAGTCAGTAAATGGTTGAAAAGGCGTACAAATTTAGATTTTACCCTACTCCAGAGCAGGAAAGTCTGTTGCGGAGAACTTTGGGATGTGTACGACTTATCTACAACAAAGCTTTAGCAGCTAGAACTACTGCCTGGTATGAGAACAAAGAGCGAGTCAGTTACAAGCAAACTTCTGCTATGTTAACTTCCTGGAAAAAGCAGGAAGACCTGGATTTTCTGACTGAAGTCAGCAGTGTACCCTTGCAGCAAAGTTTAAGACATCTACAGACTGCTTTCACCAACTTTTTTAGTGGACGGGCTAAATACCCTAATTTTAAGAAAAAGCGGAATGGTGGCAGTGCTGAGTTTACGAAGGCAGCTTTCAAGTGGAAAGATGGTCAAGTTAGTCTCGCTAAATGTGCAGAACCACTACCTATCAGATGGAGTAGGCAACTACCACCAGGTTGTGTACCTAGCACAATTACTGTCAAACTTGAACCCTCTGGCAGATGGTCTGTGTCTTTGAGAGTTAATGATACTAGAGATTTAAAACTTAAGCCGATTAAGAAGCAAGTTGGTGTTGATTTAGGAATCGCCAGTTTACTAACTACCAGCGATGGAGAAAAAGTTGCCAATCCAAAGAATCTTCAAAAGTTACACAAAAAACTGAGATTAGCCCAGAAATCTCTGGATAGAAAACCCGACAAAAAGTCTAATAACTATTACAAAGCCAGGCTAAGAGTAGCCAAGATACACGCTCATATCAAAGATTCAAGACTTGACTATACCCATAAGCTAACTACTCAACTGATTAGAGAAAACCAAACGATAGTAGTTGAGGATTTAGCAGTAAAAAATATGGTCAAGAACCACAAATTAGCTAGAGCTATTAATGATGCCAACTGGGGAGAATTAGTTAGACAATTAGAATACAAAGCCGAATGGTATGGACGGGAATTAATTAAGATTGACCGATATTTCCCTAGTTCCAAGCGCTGCTCTAATTGTGGTCATATAGTAGAAAAATTACCTCTAAATATTAGAGAGTGGGAATGTCCCGAATGTGGTAGTCACCATGATAGGGACGTAAACGCAAGTATAAATATTTTGCGGATGGGAACCCGCGTCGGCGAAAGACGCAAGGGAACGCCCACCAAGAAGGCTGCGGGACTCGCAGTGTCAGTCTGTGGAGCGACTGTAAGACCTGAAGAGAGCAAATCTCGTCAGGCGGGTGCTATGAAGCAGAAAGCCCCTACCAGCGATACTACTGTAGCAGGAGAGTTGACTGAAATGTTTAGAATTAGTCAATCTATCCGGTTTTGGGGTGCTTCTAATTTAGCACAACAAGGGGGAATTGCTGTTTTGTCTGAAAAGTGTCAACAAGAATGTCAAGAAATTGTTAACTATTACCTAGAAAATGCGAGAATTCTTAGGGAAGGTTTAGAAGCTTTTGGACTGACCTGTTTTGGTGGTACTAATAATCCTTATATATGGGTTAAAGGAGCGGAGGGAATGAGTTCTTGGGATGTTTTTAACCAACTGTTGTTCAAAGCAGGAATTGTTGGTGTACCTGGTTCATTGTTTGGTTCGAGTGGAGAAGGTTTTTTACGCCTAAGCACTTTGGGTCGTCGGGAAGATATGGAAAAAGCTCGCTGTATACTTATGGGATTTGCAGCTCGTTTAGATTAATGAATTCCAAAATCTGTGTTTTTAAACATATTAGTTTTGAATTAATTTGGCAATAATTAAAGGAAACAGAGGAATTATCAGCATTAAAAAATATTCCCGAAAAATTAAGGTATAAAGTCTCTCCATTCATGGGGAAAAAAGAAAAAAATTTCCTTGAGGAAAATCCTATTCTTTATCAGAATAGATAATTTTTAATTGTTAATTATTAATTGTTTGATATCATGTCCGGTAGCATCGGTATTGTATAGAGAAGTTAAGGAAGAAGGAAGAAGGAAGAAGAAAGAAGAAAGAAGAAAGAAGAAAGAAGAAAGAAGAAAAGGAAAAACCTTAAATATGGTAAATATTTACCCAACTTTTACACAAACGATACCAGCGGACATGATATGACTTAGAAAAATTGCTATCTAAATCCAGAAATAAAACAACACTTAAAATCTCTGATTAGCAACTCTGTTTATTACTTTCATCAGGAGCTTTTGTTGATTTTATTTCATGGTTAAATTCAAGCTATAACAGAATTATGGATGAAAGAATATTATTAGAGCAAGAAAATAAAGCAGCAGGATCGAAGTTTTTTTTAGCTTCTATGGCAAACAGTCATATTAAGCACTTAATCAAGCTTGCTCAAGACGAAAGTTTAATAGATTTACTGGGTTGGAATACATTTTTTCAACCTAATGAAACAGAAGAATTTATAGAGGCAATTTCAAGTTACGCTTTCCCTTATTCTCGCAAAAGTCAGCCTCTACCATTGGGAATTTACCTAAACCTAGAAAATTTTCCGATTGGGTATGTAGTATTAAAAGGCTTGAATATGGATTTGTTGACTACTGAAATTGGGATAGCAATTCTGGATAAAAAATATAGAAATAAAGGATACGGAACCCTAGCATTAGAACGACTAATTATTTATGCTTTTCAGGAATTACATATTCAAAGAATCGGAGCTGTAGCTTTATTATCAAACAATAGGTCAATTAATATGTTTAATAATCTCGGTTTTGTAGTTAGAGAAATTATGTATGAATCATGGCAGATGCCTAATGGAGAACTAGCAGATATGGTATTGATGGAATTAACAAATAATGATAGTATGACTAGCTGGAAGTAGCGGTAATAAAATGTTGTTAGAGGGAATTGGAATAATTAGTAAAAAGTTGGAGAGAAACTAATTATTTTTTAGTCCAACGATTGACATTATTCATAAAAATTTCCTCTAATATATCTTTAAATGGTGTAGGTTAATTTCCACTCAGGATAATGATTTTGAAATTTTTGGATATCGCTTATCCACCAAATATGATCTCCACTTCGATTAGATTCTACATAACTATAATTAAGTTTTTGTTCAGTAATTACTTGACAATAATCAATGGCTTCTAACATTGAGCAATTGCTAAAGCGACTGCCTCCTATATTATAGATTTCAGCTACTCTAGGAGCTTGATAATAATGCCAAAAAGCATTAACTAAATCATAGCTATGAATATTGTCGCGCACTTGTTTGCCTTTATATCCATAAATTTCATACGGTTCTCCAGTCATAGTACATTTCATCAAATAAGATAAAAAACCATGTAATTTAGCCCCGGAATGACTTGTTCCTGTCAAACATCCACCTCGAAAAGAAGCTGTTTTTAAGTTAAAATAACGACCATATTCTTGCACTAAAATATCAGCTAATGCAATTTTTGTAGGTTGGAGTTTAGGCGGACATATTCTTTTAGAAGCTAGCGATCGACTTACTGATGCACAAGGTATTGTTATCTTTGGTACGCCACCAATTGCTGACAACCCTCCCGATCTAGAAAATGCTTTTTTGCCACATCCATCTTTGAGGTTGGGTTTCACTGCGGAACTAAGTCAAGAGGATATGTTGGCGTATGTGACGACTTTCTTCAGACCGGATATGAAAGAAATTCCTGAGTTTTTATTAGAAGATATTTCCTTAACTGATGGCAGAGCGCGTGGTAATTTAGGTGCAAGTATTACCCCTGGTGGTTATCAAAACGAGATTGAAATTGTGGGTAATATGACTATTCCCTTAATGATTATTCATGGGGAACAAGAGCAGTTAGTAAATGCTGATTATATTGCTGGATTGAAAATTCCTACCCTTTGGAATGGAGAAATTCAATTTATTGCCAATGCGGGACACGCTCCACATTGGGAAACACCAGAGAAATTTAATAGCTTATTGATGGATTTTATTACCGATGTGACAATAGGCGATCGCCGTCAGTAAAATTATTGATATAATAGCACTTTGCCTAGATAATGAGGTACAGCTTGTTAATTCTTTTTCCTGTTTCCTAGAGTTATAAAACTTTGTACCTTATTAATTGGAAAACTCCTGTAATTGGCAATAAGCAAAAAACTTTATTCCTGCTCCTATATTGATAGCAAAGCTCCTCTGTTTGCGAAGCATTCCGAAGGAAAAGAGGCACTTGCGCGACGACAATATAGTGGTATCGGTACATCAAGTAATTCTGAGTATAGGAATAGTTAATTGTATATATTTTCATCCCAAAACCGAACGATTTTGGATAAAAGATTATCGTATTTACGACCCAGATAGTGACAATAAAACTAAAATAGATCATGTTGAATAAATAATATTTAATGTGGTCAAAAAGAAGAAATTACTATTTAAAACTGTATTAATGGATAATTTGTATGCAACAACAAGATTAATGGCATTGATAGATAACCTAGGAAAAATTTATTATTGCCCCTTAAAAGTAAATCGCGTACGTAGATGACACTGGTGGTGTAGAAAAATATAAAAATATTGCTGAATTAAGCTGGAATGAATCAGAAAAAATATCAGGTAAAATAATTAAAATTAAAGGTTTTCCAAGGAATAAAAAGCGAGTGCTAATTGGCGAGGTCTCCTCAGAATGTAAGACGCACTCAAGACAGTCAAGCTATTCTGGGTAAATGTTTCTACCAACACCAACAGAATATATTACTACTAATGACGAGAGCTAATGCAGTAAAGATGATGTAGAATTTGAATCTCAAACCAGATAGAAAATCGAATAATTTCACGCCATAATTAAGCAATTAACAGGTCTAGGTTCCTGTCAATGTCGTCTGAGAAAAATCCAAATATAGCAATGAGCGCTGGTATATTTACAAATTGCAGGAGGGGCAAAATAGCTAAAATCTTATATTATTCCTTCGGAATGCTGCGCAAACGGCAATTTATTCCCCCTTCCGGAGCTGTTGCCAGATGAGCTGTTGCCTGCACACAGCGCTATAAATCATATTGCTTGTGCTATGTTGGTTTGGAATCATTTGAAAAAAATGGCAAACATTCTGGGAAAAACTATTTATCAACTAAAACATCAATTATTATCTAAATATCGGTGTTGGTGAATTAATGTATGATATTAATCTTAATTATTTAGGAGTCAGGAGTCAGGAGTCAGGAGTCAGGAGGAAAGAAAGAAAGAAAGAAGAAGAAAGAGTAGTAGAAGGAGAAAGTTTTTTGTTTGCGCTCTTATCCGGACAAGATATCATACCTCTTTTCACCAACGCCTAAATATCTAGTATCTGAACTCAAATATGCTGCAATTAAAATGACGGTTATTTAAGTTTTTATGGATAGAGATAGAATCAGAAATACTGGGCGATCGCTGAAAAAATTATAGCGTTAGCGGAGCTTTGCGTCAGCAATCGCTCTATTTACTATGCGCTATATATAGTGTCTTTGCGTAAGTCCTGACTATATGACGTTTTATGTCGGTTTTATGAAGCAGCGTAGTTTAGATAGAGGTTATCGACCTGGAATCGTACTAATTGATGCTGGTGCGTGATAACAACACAGCATTTATGAAAAAATTAGAAGAAAGAAAATTAGAATAAAGCTTTGACTGAGAAACAGGTAGATTAATCTGACTTCTTTTAGCCAATTAATGACTCGCTGCTCTCTGATGACGTTCTCTCAGATAAGAAAGAAATTCTTTACCTTCACGCAAACGACGCACTAACATTTGCGGGTCTACTAGCATTTCACCAACTATAGGAATAATTGACTTCGGTCTAAAATAAAACCGACGATACATCTGCTCTACTCCATCTTCAATTTCACTACCTGACAAATTAGGATACTGTAACGATGACATCTGAATTCCAGAATTAGCAACCAAAGCATCGCCAGTAAACCAATCATTTTCCTGAGCTTGACTATATAATTCTGTTCCAGGGTAGGGGGAAGCGATCGAGACTTGAATCGTATGGGGGTTTACTTCACAAGCAAAACGGATAGTCTCCTCAATAGTTTGCCTACTCTCATTGGGTAAACCGAGAATAAAAGCTCCATGAACTTTAATCCCCAACTTATGGCAATTTTCCATAAATTTGCGGGCGACTTCTAACTTAATTCCTTTCTTGACTCCATCCAAAATTTGTTGATTTCCAGATTCAAAACCTACCAAAAGCAAACGTAGACCGTTATTTTTCAATTCTTTAAGAGTGTCGTAATCTAAATTTCCACGAGCGTTGCAACTCCAGGTTAGCTTCAGTCGCTTCAAATGTTCGCTAATAGCGATCGCTCGTTTTTTATCAATGGTAAAGGTATCGTCATCAAAAAAGTATTCTCTGACAGAACTACCCCAAATTGCTTTTGCTTCTGCCATTTCTCGCCCTACTGCTTCGGGACTTTTAGCGCGGTATTGATGTCCGCCAATAGTTTGTGGCCACAAACAGAAAGTACATTTAGCAGGGCAACCCCTACCTGTATATAAGGAGATGTAGGGATCGAGTAAATAACCAATTAAATATTTACGAATATCTAGATGTTCTGCATAAACAGGAAAAACACTAGGCATAGCATCCCAGTCGTGAATCAATTCTCGTTCTGGTGTATGGTGAATATTGCCTTGGGAATCATGGAAACTCAACCCTTTAATTTCTGCAAAAGATTTTCCTTCGGATAATTCTTTACAGGTATAATCAAATTCGTTGCGACAGACAAAATCAATAATTGGATTATCTTTAAGGGTTTCTTCAGGCAAAACTGCCACATGAGCGCCTACAAAACCTACTTGTGTTTCAGGGTTTTGAGTTTTAATTGCCTCTGCACATTTAACATCATTGGGAAGGGAAGGGGTACTGGTGTGCATAATTACCAGTTCATAATCTTTAGCAATTTTCAGCACATCTTCCACTGTTTGGTTATGGGGAGGAGCGTCTACCAATTTACTTCCAGGAACTAGAGCAGCAGGTTGAGCTAACCAAGTGGGATACCAGAAAGAAGTAATTTCTCGTTTTGCTTGGTATCTAGCTCCGGCACCTCCATCAAAACCATCAAAGGAAGGGGGATTTAAAAATAGAGTTTTTTTCATGTTGAATAGTAGACTTTATAATATACAGGGATATTTTGGAGAACATTTCTACGTTTTCTTTTTATACCATAAGTACACGAGCTACGGAGGAGTCAGTCATCAGGAGTCAGGAGGAAAAAAGAAGAAAGTTTTTTATTATACTATTCAGCGGATATGATATAAGTCCTATATTTAGTGAGACGACTATAGCGCAACACTCAGAAAAAAAAGATTCAATTCGTTTGCGTAGCATTCCAAAGAAAAGGAAAAATGGTATTACCTCCTGTCTCCTGTCTCCTGTCTCCTGTCTCCTAGCTAAAAAAACTTAGTATTTATGAAGATACCACTTAGGGGTTCTATACAGTAGATTTTAAAGTCTTAAGCACCCTTAGTAAAAAAATAAAATAATTATTAAAAAACTCACCAACTATGGTAGGCTTTCTTTAATTCTTTGCCCATAAACATTTTATCCCTGATCATAGGTATGAAATAAATCATGGACACAGATACATAAAACGATAGATAAATATTATCACTCTTATTAACCATGACAATTACTACAGCACCATTTCCAATTGACATAGGAAGCTATAAACCACTTTCTCTCGACCCCACAAACCCAACTCTCACCAACGAACAACGCGACACACTCAAAGCAAATATTCAACTCTGCCGTGATACAATAATCTTCTTCACCGCCACTGGTGCTGCTAGAGGAGTAGGAGGTCATACAGGTGGCCCTTATGACACAGTACCCGAAGTTATGATTTTAGATGCCTTTTTCCGAGGTGCAGCAGAAAAATTTGTACCTATTTTCTTTGATGAAGCTGGACACCGCGTAGCTACTCAATACTTAATGGCAGCTATAGCAGGAGAACTTCCTGTGGAACGTCTGGTAAATTATCGGGCAGCTAATTCTCATTTACCAGGACACCCAGAATTAGGATTTACTCCAGGGGTAAAATTCAGTTCCGGTAGATTAGGTCATATGTGGCCTTATATCAACGGTGTGGCAATGGCAAATCCTGATAAATTAGTCTTTTGCTTAGGTTCTGACGGTTCCCAGCAAGAAGGTAACGATGCTGAAGCAGCTAGAATGGCAGTAGCACAAAATCTCAATGTTAAATTGATAATTGATGATAATGATGTTACTATTGCAGGTCATCCTTCTGATTATTTAAAAGGTTATGACCTCAACAAAACTTTAGCAGGTCATGGCTTAACTGTGCTTGAAGGAGATGGGGAAGATTTAGATGGTCTGTATCAACGGATATGTCAAGCGGCTACAACGGAAGGTCCGATCGCTGTGATTAATAAGCGGAAAATGAGTGTGGGTATCGAAGGTCTAGAAGGTTCTACCCACGGACATGATGTGATTCCTCTAAAATTAGCGATCGAATATCTAGAAGCAAAAGGTAGAACTGAAGCAGTTAACTATCTTAAAGATATTGAAAAACCAAAGCAAAGTTACACATTCATGGGTGTAAGTGACAAAATGGGTTCCAACCGCAACGTCTTTGGTGAAAGTGTGGTATCCGTCCTCAAAGGTATGAGTGAAGAGGAACGCAAAAATCATTTATTTGTTGACAGTGACTTAGAAGGTTCTTGCGGTTTCAAACAAATTCATGATGCTTTTCCAGAGCGGTTTATTAGTGGTGGTATCATGGAGCGCGGCAATTTTTCTGCTGCTGCGGGGTTTGGTATGGAAGCAGGGAAGCAAGGTATTTTTGCCACATTCAGTGCTTTCTTAGAAATGTGTATTTCTGAAATTACAATGGCGCGGTTGAACAACTCGAACGTTTTGTGTCACTTCTCCCACGCTGGTATAGATGACATGGCAGACAATACTTGTCATTTTGGCATCAATAATATGTTTGCTGATAACGGTCTTGATGATGGTTATGAAACTCGCTTATATTTCCCTGCTGATGCGAACCAAATGAAAGCTTGTGTGGAAGCAGTATTTACTCAAACTGGAATGCGGTTTATCTTCTCCACTCGCTCCAAAGTACCAATTCTGTTAGACAGCAATGGTAATGAATTTTTTGGTGAAGGTTATAAGTTTACTCCTGGGAAAGATGAAGTTATCCGGGAAGGTACAGCAGGTTATATTGTCAGTTTTGGTGATGCGTTGTACCGCTCTCTTGATGCAGTGGAACGTCTGAAGCAGCAAGGAATAGATGTTGGTTTGATTAATAAACCTACTCTCAATGTCATTGACGAAGATATGTTGCAGAAAGTTGGTAGTGCTCCTTTTGTATTGGTTGTTGAAGCGTTCAACCGTCGTACAGGTTTAGGTAGTCGTTTTGGTTCTTGGTTATTGGAGCGCGGTCTGACTCCTAAATTTGGTTATCTAGCTACTCACCAAGAAGGTTGTGGTGGTCTATGGGAACAGTTCCCCCATCAAGGGATCGATCCTGAAGGTATTATGAGTAAGGTTAAAGAGTTAGCTAGTTAATTTTCTTTAATTCAGTAGTAGGAGATTTGGCGATCGAGTCTCCTATTCAATAGATATAGAGCTACGCGCAAGTCAGAAGTCAGAAGTTAGAAATTAGGGCGTTGGTGAAAAGAGGTATGATATTATGTCCGGATAAGAGATCAATAGAACTCCGTTGCATTTATGCGACCAAAAAACTTTCTCTTTCTTCTTCTTTCTTCCCTCCTGACTCAGTCCTCCCCCTCCTGGGAGGGGTTAGGGGTGGGTTGACTCCTAAGTAATTAAAATTAATATCATACACGCGCTTCACCAACACCTAAAATTTAAACACATAATTCAAAAAAACCGAAAAAAATATGGCCTTAGCAGAAGAATGGAGAGATAGAGGATACTATGTAATATTTCAGGAAGACTATGTAGTCCTGTTTCCTCGTGGTAGTGGTAATTGTTATAAGATACTTGGTGATGAAGGTAAGTGGATGAGATATGATGATGAATTTGAAGAACCTTGGGTAAAATTTGAACCTTCTCAAAAGGAGAAAACTAACTTTGAAGATATAGCTGCTAAGTGCTATTGTTTTTCTTTAGGTGGCGGAATTTGCGATTATTGCTCTGGCGAAAAGTTGCCTAGTGATTAAGACATTTCTGGGAAAAAGTCAAAATTTAATCTTTGACAATTAGGATTAATGCTATTTGGGTAAATATTGGCTAAAGGTTCCTTTTGTCCTCCCCCCTCAAAAGACTACAGATAAAATCCATCAATCTCATCCATATAGAGTCAGAGATATTCCCTTGAGTAGCTTTGATGTTTTTCTACTTGTTAATGGCCGTCAATTTAGATGTAAAAA
>NZ_JAAHGM010000179.1:0-1068 GCF_010692625.1 Okeania sp. SIO2C2 | reverse complement strand
GATCAATATGAACTCCAATACCGTCAACGCGTTGTTAAAAACCTGCATCGCAGAGCGGCTGAGTTGGGGTTTCAACTTCAGTCTATTGAGACAAGCGAGTGTGTTTCTTAGGAAAGCAGCAGCCTTCTTTGCCAGGGAAAGCGCCGATTTTACGAGCTAATCCATGCTGAGAAGGCCAATTTCCCAGTTAAATTGATGTGTCAGATGTTGAATGTTGCCCGCAGTGGTTATTATGCCTGGTGTGGACGTCAAACCTCTCGTCGAGCCCAGGCAAATCAGCGAGTGTCTGAGCAGATAGTTGACATTTTCGAGACCAGTCGTGGCACCTATGGTTCGCCTCGGGTGCATGCGGCCTTATTGGCCCGTGGTATTGAGGTGGGTCTCAATCGGGTTGCTCGCTTGATGTGTCAGCTTGGACTTCATGCTCGAATGAAGCGTAAATTCAAGGTGACGACTGACTCTGAACATCCGTTTCCGATTGCCGACAACGTTTTGAATCGGGAGTTTAAGACCGCTGAACCGGATCGAGTTTGGGTGGCTGATATGACCTATATTTGGACGAGGAACGGTTGGTTATACTTGGCCGTTATTATCGACCTATTTTCTCGTCGAGTCGTCGGTTGGTCGATGGCAGACCACATGCGTACTGAACTCGTTTTGACAGCCCTGGAGGCTGCCTTAGGCCAGCGTAACCCCTCATCGCAGGGATTAATGTTTCATTCTGACCGGGGTAGCCAATATGCGAGTACAGACTATCAAAGGGCCTTGCATGAGGCCGATATTCAATGCAGTATGAGTCGTCGTGCAAATTGTTGGGATAATGCCGTTGCGGAGAGTTTCTTTGGTACGCTTAAAACAGAGTTAATTCATTCTAGGATTTTCTCGGATCAGGCTGAGGCTAAAACCGTAATCGCTGAATGGATTGAGGTTTTTTATAATCGGCAACGGATTCATTCAACCATTGATTTTCTCTCCCCTGTTCAGTTTGAGGATAACTACTGGCTCTCTCTAAGCCAGTCCATCGCAGCTTAAGTTTACTGTCTACTAATTCGGGGGAAGGTCATTGAG
>NZ_JAAHGM010000178.1:0-1084 GCF_010692625.1 Okeania sp. SIO2C2 | reverse complement strand
TCGAGGAAAAGCTGTCGGAAATGGCCGCCGAGCACCCAATTGTTGCAGACATCCTACGGCACCGTGGTCTTAAAAAGCTTAAAAGCACCTATGTCGATGCCCTGCCAAATATGATCAATCCGCGCTCCGGACGGATACACAGCTCTTTTAATCAGGCCCTAGCTGCCACTGGACGACTTAGTAGTAGCCATCCTAACCTCCAAAACATACCCATCCGTACCCCAGAAGGCGCCAAGGTTCGGAAAGCTTTTGTACCAAGAGATGAGCAGCACATTCTACTAGCCGCCGATTATTCGCAAATCGAGTTGCGGCTCATCGCCGAAATAAGCGGCGACCAAGTTATGCAGGATGCCTTTATTCAAGGGCAGGACATCCACCGTGCTACGGCTGCGTGGGTCTTTGCTGTCCCCTACGACGAGGTTACTAAACAACAACGCTATCAGGCTAAAACCGTCAATTTTTCTATTATCTACGGCGCCGGGGCAACTAATCTTTCTCGCCAACTGGGTATTCCTAGAGCGGAGGCCAGCGAATTGATAAAAAACTATTTCACGCAGTATAATGGCCTAAAAGTATACATGGAGTCTGTAGTAGAGCAGGCTCGAAAAGACGGCTACGTCACTACCCTCCTCGGTAGAAAACGACACCTCAGAGATATCAACTCAAGAAACGGCATCCTCCGTGCAGCAGCAGAGCGTCTAGCCATTAACTCTCCGGTACAAGGTACCGCAGCTGATATGATCAAACTGGCCATGGTCAGTATCCATGAAAAACTACAACGGCTTGGCCTACAGTCAGAGATGATCCTACAGGTCCATGATGAGCTTGTATTTGATGCCCTAAAAACAGAGTTAGACCAACTCCAACCACTTATCAAAAAAGAAATGGAGAATGCCGTCCCAGGCTTAAAGGTCCCAATCATTGTAGAAATGGATACCGGGGCCGACTGGTTGGAAGCTCATTAATAGCTGTACCCTAACGGACTATGGCTTAGGTGCTTTCCTAATCTGTTTTGATTTGTTAAACCCGCAATTTTTCCCCTAGTTTTACGTTTTATGACTCGTATCTGGGATAATAGCTTTAA
>NZ_JAAHGM010000177.1:0-1100 GCF_010692625.1 Okeania sp. SIO2C2 | reverse complement strand
TCGCAACTTCTCCCCAGAAGAGAAGTTAATTAGTGAAGAGCGAATTCTACTTTGTAGCTTTCTGGCTGACAATTCTGTATCATACGATTAAGTATGGCACATTGTACGAACAATTCCACTGCCTGATTGTCGAATTTCCGTCGTCGCAACTTACCTCCAAATATTACTTTCAGTCTAAACATAGTTGTTTGTGATAGAGAACGTCGGTGGTATCCACTCTTACGTTTCCACTTTTTACGTCCAACATCACGAATTTCTCTGAGGTTCTCGTCCCTAGGATGAGGTGGACTATTACAATTACCATGATCCCAGATGACTGCATTTTTACGGGGTGGTATGGTTGGTTTGGCTCCTCTGTGACTGGCTGCGGAGTAGCACTTGCGTTTGTCATAGGCTCCATCACCTGACACTTGACCTATCTCGCTTTCTACTCCCAGATCGTAGTGGGCAAAATACTTGGTCGTCACGCTTCACGTTGGTACTAACCACTGCAGTTACTATTTCCCCTGTTGCCTCATTCACACCTAGATGCAACTTACGCCATGTACGACGTTTACCTACTCCATGAACTCTTGTTTTCCACTCTCCTTCTCCATCAACTTTGACTCAGATGCGAATCTACCACCAGGTGAATTGCTTCTGTTGCTGGAATTACTGGTATTTCTATGTTCAATTTACCCAAGCGACGAGAAAAAGTACTGTGGTCTGGGACTGGTAACTCTAGTCCCAAAGCGAGAAAATATAGATTCTAAAAAGCCCTCAGTTTGACGTCGTGCCAAGCTAAATCAAGTCGAAAGTGTTGCCATCAAGAAAGATCGCCACATTACTGTAAGTATTTGATCCTCCCTTGCGTCCTGTTTTCGTGATTGTTAAGCCATTGGTCTATTACCTCTTGATTAAGCCAAAATGTCAGACTGCCTCGTTGCTTTCCTACGGAATGCTGCGCAAACAAAGATGCATCATACTCAGACCAATTCTTGACCTTGTACCGAGGCAGTGACTTAGACTTGGACTTAGACTTGGACTTCACGAGTATCTACTGATTCGTATTATCCTGATGCTATTTATAGCCTAAACGTCACCTTTTGTGCAACAAAGCC
>NZ_JAAHGM010000176.1:0-1109 GCF_010692625.1 Okeania sp. SIO2C2 | reverse complement strand
ATATTTTAATGTTTACTTCCTGCTTTCCTACGGAATGCTACGCAAACCACCGGAACTGTCGGCAGCACTCCGTCCACAGGCATCAACGGTCAAGCCGACCGCATTTCTTAAATTAATACTTGCGTTCAAATCGCGGTCTATAGATATGCCACAATCAGGGCAATCAAAAGTTCTTAGATTTAATGGCATATCTTGTACATGACCACAACTAGAGCAAGTCTTTGACGATGGAAAAAATCTGTCTACTACTACTAATTCACAGCCGTACCATTGACACTTATACTCTAGCTGTCGTCTAAACTCATAAAAGCACTATCTGCTAAATGATTTGGCTAGCTTGTGGTTAGCTAACATTCCACTGACGTTCAAATCTTCAATTACTACACTGCCGTGGTTCAAGGCTTGCGTATGTTGTTAATTTATGAAGTGCATCTTTGCGGATGTTGGCTACTCGTCGAAGCAGCCTAGCTATCTTTAATTGTGCTGCCCGACCGTTAGCTGAACCAATATTTTTATTGCGGTTAAGGTATTGTAGTCTCGAAAGCTTCGCTTCAAATTTACGGTATGACTTTACACTTTCAAAGACTTTCCCATCACTTAAAGTTGCTAATGTTTTTACTCCTAAATCTACACCTACGACATTAGTTGTTTTGGGTGTGGAAGTAGGAGTACATTCAAAAGCTAAACTCAAGTACCAATCACCAGCTTGTCTGCTAATAGTGATTTTTTGAGTAGTGGCTTCAATTGGTTCATAAGTTTTTACCCAGCCAATAAAAGGTAATTTATGACACCAACCATTTAATTCTATTGGTTTTCCACAATTATCTATTGTGTTTGCGTAGCATTCCGTAGGAAATGAATCAGACCTACCTTTCTTCTTAAATCTTGGATATTTACCCAACCCTTGTTTGCGTTTGCGTAGCATCCCGTAGGGAAGCATTCCGCAGGAAAAGAACCTCTTAAATGCTTCACCTAAGTTGATGTTTGCGCAGCATTCCGTAGGAAAAGCATATTGATCAACTCTAGACGACAAGCTTTTCATCCAGGGATAAAGAGGTTTTGTGTGATTAGTAAAAACCTCTCTCAACTTACGTTTGCGCAGCATTCCG
>NZ_JAAHGM010000175.1:0-1135 GCF_010692625.1 Okeania sp. SIO2C2 | reverse complement strand
ACACCAGTGAACTTGGCCAAACGTTCTTTAGGGCCGTGCATACCTCTGCCCTTGCGGTAATCGAAGAGTACGAGTCCGTTCAGGGGGTTGCGGTAGACCCACATGTAGCCTTGGTGTGTTTTGCCTTTCTTGTCGCTATCCTGTACTTTAATGGGCGATTCATCGGCCTGTAAATAATCCGTAGCCATGACTTTTTCCAGGAGTTGGTCGTAAAGCGGCTCTAGGAGTTTGCAACAGGCGGCGAACCAGTTATTGAGCGTGGATTTGTGGATAGTCCAGTCGTGATTACGCTTAAACTGTTCGATTTGGCGGTAAAATGGCAGATGATCAACGTATTTGGACACCATTAAATGCGCCAATAAGCCTGCTTCGGGTATTCCTTTTGGAATGGGCCGATCAGGCATAGCACCAATTACGATGGTTGGCTGGTCTTCCAGTTCTTCCTTACGGGCATACTTGCGGCGAACATAACGACGCTTGAGTAAGACGCCCGGTTGATAATCTACCGTTTCGGTCACTTCTTCGCCAATGAGTATCATGTTAGTAGTATCTTCTTCGGGTTCGATGATGATCTCTTCGGTAGGAATATTATCGGGCAACTTAGTGCGTCCAGGATGGAGCTTCTTACGGCGTTGGTAGGTGATGGTCTCGGTGTCGGACTCCGCTTGTTCTTGGACCACTTCCTGACCGAGTTCTAACTCCAACTGCTCAGGAACCTGTGTGGGAACAAAGCGTTCTTGTTTACTGCCAAAAATCAGCCGCTTGAGCTGTTCAAGCTCGTGACGCAAGGCCGCATTCTCTGCTTTTATCGCCTCAAATTCTGCTATAGAAAACATCTCATTCACCACCAAAAAATACAACAAAAATCCCATTTTTACCCTACTTTACGATATCTTTTTCTTCGAGTAATGGACTTTATTTCAATGCCTTCCAATAGCATCACCAAATCCGACCAACTCAGTTCTAAGGATGACCCATTAGCCGCTGCTGGCCACTCAAAAGTGCCCCGCTCCAATTGCTTGTAGTATAGCGCAAAACCGGTGGCATCCCACATGAGTAACTTAATACGATCCCGGCGCCGATTGATGAAAATGAACACATCGCCACTGAGTAGTTCATGGTTAATATGCTCTCG
>NZ_JAAHGM010000174.1:0-1160 GCF_010692625.1 Okeania sp. SIO2C2 | reverse complement strand
TACCAGTTAATACATGATCGCTATCATTGGGATCTATTATAACTAAAATAACTTCTTCATTGAGTTCGTAAAATAAATCAAATAAAGGGTGGTTATTTGTCATTTCTATGAAATAAATATCGGCCACTACGATTGCACAATTGTTAGGATGTAATTGGCGATCGTTTTTAAACAAATATTCTTGATTTTTCAAGTCGATTAACCAACAATCTATGTTAGAAAAAATAGGAATTCCTAGTTTTTTCAAACCTTCTGCTATACAAATTGATATATGAGAGCATTTTTTAACTGGTGAAAAGATAAAGTAAACACCTTTTTCGACAATTTCAGTTATCATAATTTTAATAAATTATCCTGTAATAACTTTAGCTTTCTATATTGAAAAAATTTCTTGTACTTTTGCCTTAGCGATCGCTTCCTTATTCTCATGCTCTAACTTAATCCAACCTTGCAGTTGAGGAATTAAAGCTGACCATTGTATTTGACTCAACTCCCCAACCAAAACAATTTCTACTCCCTCATCTACCTCTAATTCTGACTCCATTAACAAATTCATCGCCACACTAGATAAAATTAAATCTGCATCTTCAGCATAAATATTGCTGTTATCTATTAATAAAGTCCAATCAGGAATGATGTAATCGGAAAGTAGATATTTTTGGATAATTATTTCCTCAGTGTTGCACAATTATAAATGATGAAATCCGAACATTTGATATTTTTGAATAATTCTTTATATTTACAGTTAAAAATCTACTATAGCAATTCCCATGCTGGTGAGGTACAAAATTCTACGCTTTAGGCAACAGGCAACAGGCAACAGGCAATAGGCAACAGGCAATAAAGAAGAAAGATAAAACTGTACCTTACTAACCTGAGAAACGCTATATCATTCTTTAATGTGCAACCCCAGAGTTATGATAATTAATTATCCGATGCTAAATATTCTTGAAAGACTTTTTGAAATAAATATCCCATTTGACTAGAGTAATAGCGACTATCCAAAAACTGCGGATTACCCTGCATTTTTGTATCTATTCTGTCGCGATAAACTGCTCGTAAATCAGAATCATTTCCCAAATCAACTGCTAATTTAATATAAGTATCTTCACTATCTGCAATTAATTCTGGTATCTCCAGATAGCGCAACAAAGATGCTC
>NZ_JAAHGM010000173.1:0-1190 GCF_010692625.1 Okeania sp. SIO2C2 | reverse complement strand
TTAAGGATGTACCCATGAAAAGGGACGTTTAGGAGAGGAGCCGTGATGAGGTGAAAGTCTCACGTCCGGTTCTGAAGACGAGCAAACCCTATAAAGGACAACCGGAAATGGGTCTGCTTAGTTTAACAATTGGGGCTTAAGCTTATGGAATCAAGCTTATAAAGATGGCTACAAGCCTAATGCTAGTAAACTTAGAGAAGTTTTTACCAATCATACAAAGCCTTTATATCCTTGGATGAAAAACTTGTCATCTAAAGTTTACCAATATGCTTTTCCTACGGAATGCTGCGCAAACATCAACTTAGGTGAAGCGTTCACTCATGTTTTTCAAAGGATTAGGAAAATACCCAAAGTTTAAAAAGAAAGGTAGGTCTGATTCTTTTCCTACGGAATGCTACGCAAACACAATTGATAATTCTGGAAAACCAATAGAACTTGATGGTTGGTGTCATAAATTGCCTTTTATTGGTGTTGTGAAAACATACGAACCAATTGAAGCAACAACTAAAAGAATAACCATTAGTAGACAGGCAGGTGACTGGTATCTGAGCTGTAGCTATGAATTTCATCCCATAACCACGCCCCAAAAAACTGATGCTATCGGTGTAGATTTGGGAGTAAAAACCTTAGCGACATTAAGTGATGGTAAAGTATTTGAAAGTGTGAGATCGTACCAGAAATTTGAAGCCAAGTTGTCAAGAGAGCAATACCTAAATCGTCATAAAGAAGTAGGCTCTGCTAACTGGAAAAAGGCACAACTGAAGATAGCCAGATTGCATAGAAAAGTAGCAAACATCCGTAAAGACGCACTTCATAAACTGACAACATATTTAGCCAAGAACCACGGCAGAGTTGTCGTAGAAGATTTGAATGTAAGTGGAATGTTACGCAATCATAAGCTAGCGAAAATCAGTTAGCAGATAGTGATTTTATGAGTTCAGGCGACAGCTAGAATATAAGTGCGAATGGTATGGTTCAAAGTTAGTAGTAGTTGATAGGTTTTTTCCATCATCAAAAACTTGCTCAAACTGCGGTCATGTTCAAGATATGCCCTTAAATGTAAGGACTTATGACTGCCCTGACTGTGGCTTGTCAATAGATAGAGATTTAAACGCCAGTATAAATTTGAGAAATGCGGTCGGCTCGGTCGTGAATGCCTGTGGATGAGTAACCGCCGACGGTCTCAGTAG
>NZ_JAAHGM010000172.1:0-1232 GCF_010692625.1 Okeania sp. SIO2C2 | reverse complement strand
TTAAGGATGTACCCATGAAAAGGGACGTTTAGGAGAGGAGCCGTGATGAGGTGAAAGTCTCACGTCCGGTTCTGAAGACGAGCAAACCCTATAAAGGACAACCGGAAATGGGTCTGCTTAGTTTAACAATTGGGGTAAAAGGTCTGTGGAATGCTGCAGTTCGAGATGGTTATAAGCCAAATTCCCGTAAGCTTAGAGAGGTTTTTACCAATCACACAAAACCCCTCTACCCCTGGATGAAAAACTTATCGTCTAAAGTTTATCAATATGCTTTTATTAACTTGGGTGAAGCATTTAAAAGGTTTTTTCAAGGTCTAGGTAAATACCCAAGATTTAAGAAGAAAGGTAGGTCTGATTCATTCACAATAGATAATTGCGGAAAGCCAATAGAATTAAACGGATGGAGTCACAAATTACCTTTTCTTGGTATTGTGAAAACTTATGAACAAGAGTGAAGCAACAACTCAAAAAATAACTATCAGCAGACAAGCTGGTGATTGGTATATAAGTTTAGCTTTTGAATTTACTCCGAGTGTAACTTCAACTTCTACAGAAGTTGTAGGTGTAGATTTAGGAATTAAGACACTAGCAACACTAAGTACTGGTGAAGTCTTCGAGAGTGTTAAGCCTTACAAAAAAGCGCAAAACAGATTAGCTAAGTTACAACGACAACTGAGTAGGAAAGTTAAGCATTCAAGCAATTGGTACAAAGCTGTAATCAAGCTAGCCAAACAACATAGACGAGTAGCTAATATCCGTAAAGATGCACTTGATAAATTGACAACTTATGTAGCCAAAAACCACGGCACTGTTGTGATTGAAGATTTGAATGTATCTGGAATGTTAGCTAACCATAAGCTGGCTAAGTCAATAGCCGACCAAGGATTTTATGAGTTTAGAAGACAGCTAGAATACAAGTGTCAATGGTACGACTGTGAATTGGTAGTAGTAGACAGATTTTTTCCGTCTTCGCTCGACTTGCTCTAATTGTGGTCATGTACAGGATATGCCTTTAAACATCAGAATTTATGACTGCCCAGAATGCGGTATATCAATTGAGAGAGACTTGAATGCCTCAATTAATTTAAGAAATGCGGTCGGCTTGACCGTTGATGCCTGTGGACGGAGTGCTGCTGACAGTTCCGGTAGTTTGCGTAGCATTCCGTAGGAAAGCAGGAAGTAAACAGTAAAATGTCGCTATATGACCTTTTATGTCGGTTTTATGAAGCAGT
>NZ_JAAHGM010000171.1:0-1258 GCF_010692625.1 Okeania sp. SIO2C2 | reverse complement strand
GTCCACACCAGGCATAATAACCACTGCGGGCAACATTCAACATCTGACACATCAATTTAACTGGGAAATTGGCCTTCTCAGCATGGATTAGCTCGTAAAATCGGCGCTTTCCCTGGCAAAGAAGGCGGCTGCTTTTTTTAAGAAGTCTCGCTCCTGTTTGACGCGTTTCAGTTCACGGCGTAGCCTCACCAGCTCTTGATGCTCTGCACTCGTTAATTCACCTTCAACTCTGGGTTGAGCGTCAATCCGTGATTGTTTTACCCATTTGCGCAGAGCGCTTTCTGTCAGTCCCATTTCTCTGGCCACTTGGCTGACCGATTTACCGGATTGCTTCACGATATTGACCGCTTCGGCTTTCTGCTCATCGGTAAAGTAGCGACGTGGTTTTTTAGTCATTTGAACATTATCCTGCATTACGACTCATCGGAAATGTCCACTTTTTTGGGGAAAGGTCACATTGCCACCGTCTATGATCTGTTCAGTTGTTTTTTTTGTGCATGGATAGCATCCAGGGTGAAGACCACCGATGTCAGATGCAGACGTTCTAAGAGGGTTTGGACAGCCTTGATTTCATTCGTCTGATGGGTTTCAAATTGCTCGACAGCCAGCACAGTCTCTTGAGATTGGGCATACAACGACACTAAGGTGACAAAATTTTGATACTCCGTACCACCATCAATCACGGTCCCTTTGATACTTTTACCATCGAGACTCATCCAATCGTTGGCATTGATATCAGTATATTGCATGGCCCACCGTTCAAAGTGAGCGTTGAGTCTTTGAAAGTTGAGACGTTCCAAGATCCGTCGAAAGGTTGTATCAGAGGGTAATCGTTTGTTTTTCAGGTTTAATTCCAGAGCCTCACAGAGGACTGAGTAGTGACGGACGCCAAAGTCTTCCAGGGCGGCATACCCTTGACAGCCACTCATGGTCCCCATCACAATCAGCAACAAAATCAACCAAAGAGGATACCGACGACCTTTGCCAGAGCGAAAGTCACGAATCGTTTTCAACTCTTCGATTAGACTGACTGACATCCTCAACACCCCAAATATACGTCATGCAGGCATTGTAGTTTTTATACCTTGAACGAATTCTCCCTGACATCCAGGGGAGTAGTCATTGCAAAAGAATCTTAAGATTCTCTTAGCCTCAGTCACGACTGTGGCTGTACAACTGCGCTATTGATTACGCCATCAGGTTAACATTTCTCGCAGGTTTACCCCGTAGAGCGTGTTTCTCTAAAAACTCACTGCTG
>NZ_JAAHGM010000170.1:0-1258 GCF_010692625.1 Okeania sp. SIO2C2 | reverse complement strand
CAGGACTTACGCAAGGACACTATATATAGTGTTAAGTCTTAATTATCTCTCTATATTTGGGTTCTAAACTCCGTTTCCCTTTGCGATCGCATCAACCCCAAAATTATCATTTACTGAAAAATTTTGAGCAACTATATTATAGATTATCTGATATTATTATAACTGAGAATAACATAGTTTTTTTTAATGAAGAGTTTTTCATGGACTTTAATTATATAAAATATTGTCAGTATCTAATAAGTAGTCAGACAAATTACACTCTCACAAATCTTGCCGATCATCTAGAAGAAATTAGCCACGATAGCGTAGCTTTGCGTCAGCAATCAAATTAATCGTTACTTGAAAAATATTGATTTAGGGACAGAAGTTTTGTGGGAAAATGTCAGAGAGGAGATTTTAACTACTGAAGATGGTTATTTGATTTTTGATGACACAGTTATTAATAAAAAATATTCCCATGCATATTGAGCTTGTCCGGCGTCAGTATAGTGGTAATGAACATGGGGTAGTTCGTGGTATAGGAGTAGTAAATTGCTTATATTTTAATCCTCAAATAGAAAGATGCGCGGATAGTAGATTATAGGATTTATAAAGATCGAAAATGATGAAAATAGTAAAATAGATCATGTAGAAGATATGATGATTGATGTAGTAAACAAGAAGAAAATACCAGTAAAAAAAGTATTAATGGATAGCTGGTATGCAACACAAAGACTCATGGCTTTAATAGATAACTTAGGTAAAATTTACTATTGTCCGTTAAAAAGCAATCGTTTGGTAGACGATACAGGGGGCGTGAAAAAATATCAAAAATTGGAAGAGTTAACATGGAATAAGTCGGAATTAGTATCAGGTAAAATTATTAAAATCAAAGGTTTTCCTAAAGACAAAAAAGTTAAATTATTCTGGGCTACTGTTTCAACAAACAGAACAGAATATATTGCCACTAATGACTTGAGTCAATCCTCTACAGATGATGTAGAATTTGAGTCACAAACTAGATGGAAAATAGAAGAATTTCACGCCAGAATTAAGCAATTAACAGGACTTGGATTTTGCCAATGTCGTCGGGAAAAAATTCAAAGAAATCATATTGCTTGTGCTATGTTAGTCTGGAATTATTTGAAAAAAATGGCAACTATTTTAGCCATAACTATTTATCATCTTAAACATCAACTATTGTCTAAATATCTAGTATCTGAACTTAAATATCCTACAATTAAAATGACTGTTATTTAAGTTTTGATGGATTGTTTAT
>NZ_JAAHGM010000017.1:28746-141629 GCF_010692625.1 Okeania sp. SIO2C2 | reverse complement strand
GCTGAATAAGTCTTTTAGTAGGGGTAGGAGACAGGAGACAACCCACCCCTGACCCCTCCCAGGAGGGGAAGACAGGAGACAGGAGAAATAGGAATTTAGAGGAGGTAGGAGTAACAATTGTAAGAATGATTTTTCTGCCTAAGTCTTGCCTAAAATACTAACTTTTTGAGCATAAAGAGCTGAAAAATTTGCACTGCAATTCGACCCCAAAAAGGCTAAAGCCTTTATATGTCAATGCTTTTAGATTTAATCAGCAATACCTAATTAGAGGATGTCATTTATTATAGACTTTGCCACAATTTTTGGAAATAGGAAACTGTTAAGAAAGAGTTGATTTTTATATATAGCAATATGATTTGAGTTGTGAGATATTGAAGGCTTTTAGGGAACATCAGTTATGGGAACAGGCAACAGAGAAGAAGAAAAAACGTATCATATAAATATAATAATTGCTATAATCTATACTTTTAAGGAACACCTCAATTCTCACAACTGATTCCTGATTGCTATATCAAGGAGAGAAAAGAAAAAAAATCCTTTTTTCGGTAATTGTTAATTCTTGAATTATTCCTTCATTAATTATCTTTATACTTTGGGTTTAATACCCCACTGTCACCCACAATGTTTACAATTGGTCGGGGTTTGAGTCCCCATCCATTTTTCTTCCTTTCTTCTTCCTTCTTCCTTCTTCCTTCTTCCTTCCTCCTTCGTCAAACAAATATTTGCAACATTTGATTACCTCCTTTCTGAAATTCATAAGTTACTTGTTTAATTTCTGCTTTATATCCTTTAGTTGTTAATTTTTCAATTATTGGCGTTAATAATGGTGAAATTTCTCCAGAAAGTTTAAGCAAAGGAAAAATTCGTACTTGTTTAGCAACTCTACACATTTCTAAAATTGATTCTAGATGAAATTCTGCTGAAAGATGATCGGAATATAAAAATAGAAAATGACCGTATAAAGCCAAATCAAATCTGTGATTATCAAAAGGCAGTTTCGGCAGTTCAGCAGTTAAATAACGTTTTTGCTGAAACCCATTAGGAAAGTCTAATAAAAATTTTTCCATTGCTGCCATTCTGACCTTTAGTAGATTTTCTGGCGACTTTAGATTTTGCCAAACAAAAGTATCATAATTTGCCTTTACTTGGTCAATAATATTTTGAGAAGTTGCCTGAATACGTTGAGAAATTTCATCAGCACTAAACTTATATATTGGGTCGCAGGAAATGACATTATATCTTTGAAAAGTCATTTCATAATTAAAACTTGAAGGTCCTGCTGCACAGTCGAGAATTTTTAACTTCTTCTCTTCTGGAGTAAGGTCGAACATAGAAATATATTCGTCAAGATTTCGACCCCAAGGTACTATTTTTTCTAGTTTAATTGTCATAGTTATTTTTTAGGAGTCAGAAGTCAGAAGTCAGGAGTCGTATGGGAATAGCTTTGATACTATTTATTAGGTAATAATTTATCTTTTTCGTCCAATGGATATCTCCTTTAACGAAGTCAGAAGTCAGAAGTTATTTTTGTAACGGGGATGCGTGAGCAACTCTCCAAAAATATTACGCCTTAAAAGGCGGGGTTTTAGACCCATGTTATTTTGACAAAGTATTTTAATTTCTCTTATTATTCCTAACATTCTTTTTCCAAATTGGTATTAGATCCCACTACATCCCTCAAATTTTGGTGCTTCAGAAAATGATTTGACTATTGCGGCATACGCAACACAGAGGGGGAAGTAGATATTTCTCTACGACACACTCTAAAGTTATGCGCTTCAGAAAATGAAATAATTATTGCGGCATACGCAACACAGAGGGGGAAGTAGATATTTTTCTACAACACACTCGGAAGTTATGCGCTTCACAAAATGAAATAATTATTGCGGCATACGCAACACAGAGGGGGAAGTAGATATTTCTCTACGACACACTCGGAAGTTATGCGCTTCACAAAATGAAATAATTATTGCGGCATACGCAACACAGAGGGGGAAGTAGATATTTTTCTACGACACACTCGGAAGTTATGCGCTTCACAAAATGAAATAATTATTGCGGCATACGCAACACAGAGGGGGAAGTAGATATTTTCCCACCACACACTCTAAAGTTATGCGCTTCACAAAATGAAATAATTATTGCGGCATACGCAACACAGAGGGGGAAGTAGATATTTTTCTACGACACACTCGGAAGTTATGCGCTTCACAAAATGAAATAATTATTGCGGCATACGCAATAAAGAGAGGGAAGTAGATATTTCTCTGCGTCACACTCTAAAGTTATGCGCTTCACAAAATGAAATAATTATTGCGGCATATCCCGTTAAATCGCAGATTATAACGGGAGACCCCGAGACCGTATCAAGTTGGCGGATCGAGTGTGGCAACTATATGCCTAATTATGGAAATAATTTAATTTCTCGGAAATCTACTTTAAACTTTTCCCCCTAATACCTCCGGTGACAAAACCTGATTTAACTTCCCACTCCGATATCCTTCTAAATCTAAAGTGACATAAATAAATCCAAACTCTTTAAACCTTTCTACCAACTGAGGCAAATTTATTGTCAACACAAATTCTTTAATTTGTTCAGGTGGAAGTTCAATTCTAGCAGTATCTTTTTCCGAACGAACTCGTAAATTTTTTAATCCCAAATCTCGCAAATATCTTTCCCCACGACCAACTCTTTGTAACTTTTCAAAAGTAATTTCTTCCCCATAAGGAAAACGAGAACTTAAACAAGGTTGAGCTGGTTTATCCCACCAAGGCAAACCCAATTCTTTAGCAAGTTGTCTAACTTCAAACTTACTAATTCCTAATTCTGCCAAAGGCGATCTAGCTCCTCTTTCTTTTGCTGCTTGAATACCAGGACGATAATCTCGTAAATCATCTGAATTTACCCCATCTACTACATAAGAATAACCCCGCTTTAAAGCTAAAGGTTTGAGAGTACCATGCAATTCACTTTTACAAAAATAACAACGATTTATAGGATTAGAAGTATAATTTGGATTCTCCATTTCATTAGTTTCTACCTCTTCATGAGAAATACCAATTACTGCTGCTTGAATTCGAGCATCTTCTAAATCTTCAGGTAATAAAGAAGGAGAAATAGCAGTTATAGCTAAAGCTTTATCTCCCAAGACATTATAAGCGACTTTTGCTACTAAAGTACTATCTATTCCGCCGGAGTAAGCAATCAAAGCTTTCTCCATTTCTGAAAATATTGTTTTCAGTTCTTTGAGTTTTTTTGTTAACATCATTTTCTCTATTTATTGAATTTTACTGTTGTTAATTTAATTATTATTGATTATAGCAATTACACAAGGAAGAGGGAAGAAGGAAGAAGGAAGAAGACATATTAGATATTCTGTTGTTTTAGAGATTCCATAAGTCAAGAGTAGTAATGGAAGTTGCTATAGATGCTAGTAGGGTGCGGTGGAAATACAGCTACTATTTTTATTGATCACTTATTACTCAGTTTTTTGTACAACCTCAAAGCTTCCTCTAGTTAATTGACTTGAGAAAAACCAGACAAATTATTTTTTCTAATACCATTTTCAAATCAAGATTACCCTAGTCAGATTTTCTGGGGAAATTCTCAATTAACTGCCATTGCTAGAATTAACTATTACCCAACTTTTCTCACCTACAACCTCAAAGCTTCCTCTAGTTAATTGACTTGAGAAAAACCAGACAAATTATTTTTTCTAATACCATTTTCAAATCAAGATTACCCTAGTCAGATTTTCTGGGGAAATTCTCAATTAACTGCCATTGCTAGAATTAACTATTACCCAACTTTTCTCACCTACAACCTCAAAGCTTCCTCTAGTTAATTGACTTGAGAAAAACCAGATAAATTATTTTTTCAAATCATTTTCAAATCCAAGTTTCCCTAGTCAGGTTTTATAGGGAAATTCTCAATTTCCTACGATTCTTGAAATGAGAACACTTTGCCCAGATAGTGAGTTACAGTTTTAAAATTAATCTATTTTCCCTACCCCCTACTTCCTACTCCCTAAATTCCTAAAATTTTGTACCTCCAACACTAGAAAAATTGTATAAATATTAGCTCAAACTTTCTCAGCGACAACCTCAAACCTACCACCTAAAACTTTCTTCAATTCAAAACTCTCGCCTAGCAAAAATAGCTATAGTAATTGATAAAATCAACATTGTATAAAGCAAAGCATAACCAAAATTAGTCACTAAAGTAGCTATACTTGGCAGTAGACCATAAACTGAATCATTTTTCAAATCTAATCTGCTTAAATCTGGCAATACGACATATAATCCCATCATTAACTTTTTAATTCCAGGATTATCACTTAACTCACCCAATTTAACCAAATCTCTACTTAAATTCCCCATTAAATAAATGCCAAATGTAAATAATGTCGCTAATAGAGAAGTGGTAAATACACCAAATAAAATTGCTACTGCAGTGAGTAACGACAACTGAACAAAAATAAATATTACTGCTACTAAAATACTAACTATAGGATATGAAATACCACTTAGATTCAGAATTAATCCATATATTATTGTCATAGTCAACAATAAAACAGCCAAAACTGCTGATAAACCAATATATTTACCAATAATTAATTCCGAACGACTTAATGGTTTAGCAATCAAAACATAAACAGTACGTTTTTCAATTTCTTTATTCACCAAAGCAGTGCCAATAAAAACCGTCACTATCAAACCTAAAACACTCATAACTGCTAACCCAAAATCTAAGATTATTTTATCCTCTGTACCTACAGATAATTCTGGGATTAATCTAATAGCAGCAATCATTAATAAAGCAAAAAAAATAATTAAATAAAGGATACGATCGCGAATTACTTCCCAAAATACATTTTGAGAAATTGCCAGAATTCTCCCTAGATTCATAAAATGTTTCCTAACCTCATATTTCCACTTATTTTTTATCTTTAAATTTTTGTCACATCTTCTGACTGTTTTTCTGGTTTAACAAGTTTCTTTTCTACAGCACTACATTCAACATTTCCAACTCTAATTGGTACTGCTGCATTTCGCGAAGTACCAAAACTTCTTTGCCCTACTCTTTCTTCAATTTTACAATTTTTACTCAGATAATAACTTTCATCTTTTGCTGTAAGTCCTTCCCAAAATAATTGTAACTTTAACTGATATCCAGACTGATTAGCAACTATTGGTGTTTCTAACTTCCAGAAATTATCTTCTTTAACTTCAGATATTTGTTTAGTTGCCTCATCTTTAATATCTTGCAGCTTCAACTTCATATTAGGTACTGATAAATCTACTCTTTGAGTTGCTAAATCATTTTTCAGTCTCTCTTCCATTAAACTCAGAATTTTTGCACCTCTATAATCATTTATTGAAGGGGTTATCAACCGATAAACAAATGCACTTTTACTTAGATCATCTTCTCCCATTGTCGGATATTGTTCTACTATTTCCTGAATCATAAAGTATAATCCCAACCAACAACTAACCAAAAAATTTACCAAAATTAAAATGACAAAACTAGGCTTTGATAATACATCAACCTTTTGGTCTGTCGATTCTTCTGGAGTATTCAATACTAAAATTATTGCTGCTATGCACACCGCAATTATTGGCCAAGACACTATAGCTACATACTTCAAATTGCTCTCTAATTTTTCATATAAAAGAAAGCAAATTAGCCCTGCTGTAATCCAGGGACTTAAACTGATACCTCGAAATACAAATGGTTTCTGAGTTGTTAACCATCCGACAGAAAATGTTAAAAATAACCAGCTTAAAACAGAAATAAAATCAACTTCTACTTCCCTATTACTATCAAATTCAGCTACAGCTATTGACACCAGTAATAACATTCCACTCAACAATAAAAATGTTTTCCAATGCCAAAACTGAGGAGGAAGTAATAAATTTAGTAGATTCTTTAAAAAGTCCGTAATACCTTTAAACAGATCGGTAAAACTTTTCCAAATTTCTTTCATATTAATTCAAACCTCTGCAGAAATAAAATAGATACTATTGCTAAATGACTGCAAGTATGAGCCAGTGTAATCACCAAAAACCTTGGCGTTCTTAATTGTCCTAATGCTTGTGATAAATTCATACTAGCACCACTATTTTTATATTTTTCATTCCATAAATTTTCACACCAATTCAAACTGATAAACTTCACAATTAGAGAAAGCAAAAAACTAAGAAATATGAAAAGTATGAATATAGGATAAATTGTGCCAATCTTACCAAATAAAATATAAGCTACGACTTCTTTTTCCCATATATTTGGCACAATACTTACTGCATAAAAAAAGAATATCCACCCTATACAGGTAGAAATTAAATTCATTACAGTTGCATACTGAACACTAACTTTTGGAATGAATTTAAGTCGGTATTGAAGAAAAAATGATTCAATGGCAATTACTAATAATAATATTAAAGAGCTAGAGACAATAGCCCTCAAAGGCAAAATAGTTAAGTTCATCGCTAATTTTTGGGGACAAAGTAAATAAAATATGATTCAGTCGGTCTGAATTTTGATATTATCTGAGTTAAGTGGATATAAATTTCGCTAATTTTGTTAAAAAATGTTAATTGCTTTAATAGGCATCTCCAGAAAAGAGGGAAGTAGGGAATAAGGGAAAATAATTGATGATTTATGTACGATAATTGATTTTATTTTTTATTGTTGGAGATGTCTAATATAAATTTCGTTTAGTTGAGCTACATAATGATGAAAGTAATTAGTAGCGAGAAGGTAAGTTACTTTAAAGAAATTACAATATTGTCTATTCCTCCTTCCTTATTCCCCGGTCGTGACAGTTAACTTGTAATTTTTTCCAATACGCAATTACTATCAAAAAATAATTACAAACTTTATAGATAACTACTTACTTATGAGACCTATGAGAAGAAACGGCATTGGTATACGCACCGCACAGGCCATGTCAGAAAGAATTGTGGGACAAATTCATGTTTACGATGGCTCCAGCAAAGGTAAATCTCAAGCAGCATTAGGAGTAGTTTTACGTTCCATAGGTCTAGGGATACATTCTGACTCTCCAACTAGAGTATTGCTACTGAGATTTCTCAAAGGACCTGACCGCTCTTATGATGAAGATGCTGCCATAGAAGCCTTACAGAAAGGCTTTCCTCATCTAATAGACCAAGTACGCACTGGTAGAAGCGAATATTTTGGCCATGATGAAATTATTACATTTGACCGTCAAGAAGCCCAAAGAGGTTGGGATGTGGCCAAAGGAGCGATCGCTTCTGACTTATATTCAGTCGTGGTCTTGGACGAACTCAATCCAGTTTTGGACTTAGGTCTATTACCCGTGGATGAAGTCATCCACACTATAAAGGATAAACCAGAACAGTTAGAAATTATTGCGACAGGTCGTGCAGCTCCTCCAGCATTGTTGGACATCGCCGACTTACATTCAGAAATGAAACCCCATCAACACCCAACTGCTCAAGCTCATGGTATTACAGGGATTGAAATTTATACTGGTGCTGGTAAGGGTAAATCTACCAGCGCTTTGGGTAAAGCATTACAAGCTATAGGTCGGGGTATTAGTCAAGACCAATCTCATCGAGTCCTAATTATACAATGGCTCAAAGGAGGTATTGGTTATACAGAAGATGCAGCGATCGCCGCCTTGCGTCAAAGTTATCCAAATTTAGTGGATCATCAACGTTGTGGTGGAGATGCTATTGTTTGGCGAGGACAACAAAAAGAAATCGATTTTGTCGAAGCAGAAAGGGGTTGGGAAATAGCTAGAGCGGCTATAGCTTCTGGTTTATATAAGACTATTATTTTAGATGAACTTAATCCTACTGTAGATTTAGAATTATTAGAAGTAGAGCCAATAGTTGAAGCTTTATTACGGAAGCCAAAAGATACGGAGGTAATTATTACTGGTCGTTGTCTTAATCCACCAGCATATTTTGATTTGGCTAGCGTTCATTCAGAGGTTTTCTGTCATAAACATTATGCTAATCATGGGGTGGAATTAAAACGTGGAGTGGATTTTTAAGGAATATAAATAAGTCAGAAGATAGGGAGTAGGGAATTCATTAATGGATAATGGATAATGGATAATTGATAATGGATAATTACCTCTGGTTAAAACCGCTACGGAATTGAATATAAGGAAATATTATTTCTTCACAGGAGTCGATTGGATATGGCGAAAATACCCGCTCTTATCAGAGCCGCTCCGAAGATCGCCATCCCTCGACCGCTTTTTTCCCCTTAAAAGGGGAGGCTTTAAACCAGAATTATTTAATTATTAATAATTAATAATTAATAATTCGATAATAAAATGTTTTTAGCAATTATTTGTATGAAGTAAAGATATCTTATTTGTTATTTGTTTACTCCCTACTCCTTGCCTGCAAGAAGATGTAGCAAAAATGCGTGACATTTGGTATTAGATTTATACTGAAACAACAGAAAAATACAATTTAAAAGAGGATTTCAACCTAAGTTGGTAGCTGAAAACTGTTAGCCCAGAGCTAGTTATAGCGCTATGCAAATATGTTAATATATTCCTCTGTTTCCTGTTCCCTATTCCCTTACAACTAAAATTTATTGTCCTGACCAAAAGACATCTCCAATAATAAAAAATAAAATCAATTATCGCACTCTTATTCATCAATTCTTTCTCCCTACTCCCTCTTTTCTGGAGATGCTTAAAAGACTTCAATAATTGATAATTGATAATTGATAATGGATAATTGATAATTACCTCTCCCTAAAAACGGATAGGATTGAATAATCATGAAAATTCTTTCTCTCTTGGTCGATTGGATATGGCGAGGAGACCCGTTCTTGCAGACCCGCTCCGAAGATCGCCATCCCTCGACCGCTTGTTTCCCCTTGAAAGGGGGAGGATTTTTACCTGAATTATTTAATTAATAAAGTAAAAAATTAAAAAACTCCCAGCTTTGAGTAACTGGAAGTCCTAGAGAAAATTATTTGCTTCCTATAGCAAGAAAGAAAATTATTTGACGAGAGAAATTTCTTTTTCAGCTTGCTCAGATACAACTTCATTATCTTCAACTAAGTCTAGCTCGCCACCTGGTGCTTCAGGATGCTGTTGAACAAATGTTTCTTCTGCTGGTACTTCCATAAATTCATTCTCAGCATCAACATCAGCTTCTGCTTTACGAGCAATATAACGACTAGCAGAAAAAGCACCTAATCCCATTAAACCTACTGTACCAGCAGCAATACCAGCAATAGCAAAGTCAGACTTACCGGGAAAATTTTTGCTTAACCAAGAGTTTAGCGAAACTAATGATGTTTTCGATATCGAATCTTGACCCTTGTTGCTGAAAATACAAGCTTCTGCGGTACTAGAAAAAAGTACACCACCAGCGATCGCTACAGTGGACAAAACACTGGCCATAATATGATGTTTTTTCATTATTTTTCAGTAAAGTAGCTTTTGATTAAGGGATTTTAACAGCACTTTCCAAAAGTAGCAACCAAGTAGGGGAGTAGGGGAGTAGGGGAGTAGGGGAGAGAGGGAGTGGGGAAGTGGTGGAGAAGTAAATATAAGAATAATTAACATTAACTGAGCTGTTAATTAGCAAAAAGGCAAGCGGAGTAGTTTTAATTACTTAATAACTGAAGTGTTACCTAAATATAGTATTAATGTTTATGAATTAATCTGACTTTTCTCTGTCTAAATTTCATCATTATTAGTATATATCAAATACCAAGTTACCGAAATATTGTGGTGTCGGTACCTCCCCTTTTAAGGGAATAATAAATAAAAATTTTCATAATTAGTCAATCCTCTTCTTTTCCAGGAGAGGTAATTCTAAATTCGTGCATTCGTGCATTCTAAATTCTTTAGCTGCCTCCCTTTTAAGGGGATAATAAATAAAAATTTTCATAATTAGTCAATCCTCTTCTTTTCCAGGAGAGGTAATTCTAAATTCGTGCATTCGTGCATTCTAAATTCTTTAGCTGCCTCCCCTTTTAAGGGGATAATAAATAAAAATTTTCATAATTAGTCAATCCTCTTCTTTTCCAGGAGAGGTAATTCTAAATTCGTGCATTCGTGCATTCTAAATTCTTTAGTTGCCTCCCCTTTTAAGGGGATAATAAATAAAAATTTTCATAATTAGTCAATCCTCTTCTTTTCCAGGAGAGGTAATTCTAAATTCGTGCATTCGTGCATTCTAAATTCTTTAGCTGCCTCCCCTTTTAAGGGAATAATAAATAAAAATTTTCATAATTAGTCAATCCTCTTCTTTTCCAGGAGAGGTAATTCTAAATTCGCGCATTCTAAATTCTAAATTCTTTAGGTACCTCCCCTTTTAAGGGAATAATAAATAAAAATTTTCATAATTAGTCAATCCTCTTCTTTTCCAGGAGAGGTAATTCTAAATTCGTGCATTCTAAATTCTAAATTATTGAAGACTTATAATTTATTTAGAGAAATTCAGAATGCCTCAAACTTGCCTTACAAGTTTAAAAATATATACAGTAATTACCTAATAATTAAGGTTTAAAATATCTTATTCTTTAAATAAATCAAGAAAAAAGGCGTTGCTGAATTAAGGTATGAAAATCAAAACTGAATAATTTAAAATATTTGTTATTCAATAGTTTAGCAATCGCCAAAAAACAAAAAATATAGATATAGCAGTCGAAGGAAAGGTTAGGACAGATAGAAAGCTTAAAACTCAGACAAAGCAATATTTTTCCTTCTTCCTTCTTCCTTCTTCCTTCTTCCTTCTTCCTTCTTCCTTCTTCCTTCTTCCTTCTTCCTTCTTCCTTCTTCAATCTGGAGAAATATCACTGATTTATTCATCAGGATTGAGACAATTAGATAATAATTCTTCTGTAGTTAATCCCACATTCGCACTTAAACTAACCACACAAAAAGAAAAACGCTCGGGAAGTAAACTAAGACGACAACTTTCTAAAATAGCAGCTTCATTAGACTTGTCTTGAACTGATTTATTAATTGTTTCTACACAAGTACCAAATTCATCAACTCTTCTAACTCGTTGACAATTAAATAGAATTTCTTGTGATGAAAGTTCTTTTGTTGTACTATCATAGATTTTTGTGACGCATCCTGATAAACCTCTAGGTTTGAGAGCTGCACCACAAGCATTAGCTACTTCTGTGTCAGACAAACCTACACTTAGCAATTCTTCAGAGCAAATTTCAAAAGATTTTTTATTTGCTTGAGCTATTGCTACTTCAGGAGTAGCTATTAACAAAGCATAACTAAAAACTCCTACTAAGTAAATCCAGCGCCAATGGCAGAATTTAATAGATAGAGGAAACTTCTTAAGGAATAAATTAGAAAAGTTAATGTTAGAAATATTAGGCATAATAAATAAATCAATAGGTTTACTATTCAAGAAAGGTCAATTGACAAAGCCTTGGTTAAATAGTATATAGTATAAGATTGTGGTTAAATTTGATGTTAATGAGGAAATTATATGTCTCGATATAGAGGTCCACGCTTAAGAATAGCGCGTCGTCTCGGTGACTTACCAGGACTAACTCGTAAAAGTCCCAGACGTGCTTATCCCCCTGGTCAACATGGTCAAAATCGCAGAAAGCGCTCAGAGTATGCAATTCGACTAGAAGAGAAGCAAAAATTGCTTTATAATTATGGTCTTAGAGAACGGCAACTTTTACGTTATGTAAAAAAAGCTCGTCGTGCAGCAGGTTCTACAGGACAAGTATTATTACAACTACTAGAAATGCGTTTAGATAATACTGTATTTCGTTTAGGAATGGCACCAACTATTCCCTCAGCACGACAGCTAGTTAATCATGGTCATGTAACAGTAAATGGTAAAGTTGTTAGTATTGCTAGTTATCAGTGTAAACCAGGAGAGGTAATTAGTGTTAGGCAAAAAGAGGCATCTCAGGAATTGGTAAAAACTAATCTTCAATATCCTGGTTTAGCTAATATTCCTAGCCATTTAGAATTTGATAAAAATAAACTTGTTGGTAAGGTTAATAGTATTGTGGAACGGGAGTGGGTGGCACTTCAAATTAACGAACTATTAGTTGTGGAATATTACTCCAGACAAGCATAGAGATTTTATATCAGGGAACAGGGAACAGGGAACAGGGAACAGTAGGAAAAACATTTTCCCTTCTTTGGTTTATTATCAGTCTATGTGCTAATTAGGGTTTGCTGAAAAAGTCTTTGAGTAGGGGTAGGAGACAGCTATACTGGAAACAGGAAAACGGGCAATGAGCGAGAAGGTAGGAGTAAGAATTGTTCCTTAATTTTTCTGTCATGCTCTTGCCTAAAATACGCTTCATGCATGAGCGTCAAGAGCTGAAAACCAGGCACTTTTTTCGACTCCAAAAAGCCTAAAGTCTTTAGATGTCAATGCTTTTAGATTTGATCGGTAAGCCCTAATTAACTCGTTCTTTTCTATAGTTTTTTATCTTAATTTTTGATTTACTCAACTAAACCCCGTCTAGTTTATTTTTAGGCGGGGTTAATGAAGTTAGAAGTCAAAAGTCAAAAATTAAGAGTCAGAATTTTTTTTGGTAACTGGGATTTTGAACAACTCTCCAAAAACATTTCGCCTCAAAAGGCTGGGTTTAGACCCAATTATTTTGATAATATTGAAGAAGACAGAAGGCAGAAGGAAAAATTGCTGATGATAGTCAACGACCGGTCATTTCGTGTCTTATAACCCCAAACAATTTTAAGCACTCCCGTTGATAACTGATAACTGATAACTGATTTCAACCACCAATTTGTGACATAGTTCGACCATAACTTCCAGTAGTGCCAGACTCTCTTTGTTTAAAATTAATTTCTGGTTTAATACCCAACAAATATTCTACCTGCTGCCGTAACTCCTCAACAGAAACCCCACTACGCAGGCCACTTTTTAAATCTATTTGACCCATTTCATTCAAAAGGCAAGGTCTTAACCATCCATCTGCTGAGAGACGCATTCTATTACAGCGATCGCAAAAACATTCTGACATTTGACTAATAAATCCTAGTGTCCCTTTTGCTCCAGGAATCTGAAATACATCGGCAGGTCCATTTCCTTTGACAGAAGATTCTGTTAACCCCCATCGTTTCCTAATTTTTTGCCGTAATTCTTCTGAAGATATCCAACCTCGGTCGTCAAATAATTTATCGTTACCAATAGGCATAAATTCAATAAATCTAACGTGCCAATTACGGTCAATAGTTAAAGCTGCTAAGTCTAAAACTTCATAGTCATTAACCCCAGGAATTACCACTACATTTATTTTTAAAGGGTCAAAACCTACATCATAAGCAGCTTGAATGCCATTCCAAACCAGTTGCCAACGACTACGACCCCGATTACCAATAATTATATTAAAAGTATCTGAGTCTAGAGAATCTAAACTAATATTAATTCTTCTCAAGCCAGCTTGATATAAATCTTTTGCCATACCCGCCAACAAAAATCCATTGGTGGTCATTGATAGGTCTTGGGTCTCTGGGAAAGAGGCGATCGCTTTTACTAAATCTATCACACCAGGACGTAATAAAGGTTCGCCTCCTGTTAACCGAAACCTGGTAAAACCTACAGGAATAAAAATATCTTTTAGTAGAGTTAGTAATTCATTATGAGTTAGTAAGTTTTGTTGTAATACATAGTTAATTTCTGCACCTTCTGGCATACAGTATTGACATCTAAAATTGCAACGATCTATCAGACTAATTCTTAAATAATCAACTTTATTCATGTTAAAAATATTCTATGTAATACAATTTAATATTATACTGAATAGCTAAATATTTAGCAGCTATGGCATTTTTTTGACTATTTCTGTTTGGATAAAGGTTAGTAGTTTAATTTTTTTTATTAGTCAATATTTTCTACAAAATGCTGAATTAACAGCAGTCTACTTTTTGAATTTTTATAGCTGTTTACTTGAGCAAGTTAGTTGCTGTATTCAATCAACATGAAAATTGTTATATCATTTCTTTATAGCAATTACCATATTGGTTAGGTAAAAAATCGGTTGGTTTTAAGGAGCAGGGAACAGCGAATAGAATATAAATAAAGATAAAAGATAGGTTTATCTTATTAGTCTGAGAAACCTTATATGGGGAAGATGGATAATTTATTTTCAGGATACACATTCTATTAGTTAGTGCGATTGAACAGAGTTAGGTGACTCTATATGAGACTAAAGGGAGTTTAATTATGTACCGAAAAATTACACTACGTTAAAATCAAGGAAGTATAATTTCGAGCAAAATTTTAAGTAATTTACATAGATATAATCATTATGAATAAGACTGGAACACTTTTTCAGCTGAAACTCTTTCGAGGCAAGAAACCCTTGTCTCAATCTTAACTGAAATGACTATAAATATATATTTATTTTTAGCGATTTCAGCAAACTATAATTAGTCATAAATCATGTATTATTGTTCAATTTATGATTTTTTTTACTTGATATCAAATGCCCGAACTTAAATTTGATGATTCACTAATAAAAAGCTTACATTATCAAGTTAATATAATTTAAAATATAGCAAATAACGAGTTAATTAAGACTTATACTCATCATGAAGTAAAAGCAGGAAAATGTTTTTAGACTGTTCCTTTTTACCGAATAATTAATAATTAAATAATTAATTCGGGTTTAAATCCTCCCCTTTTAAGGAAAAAAAATAATATTTCCTTATATTCAATCAAGAACAGTTTTAACCAGAGGTAATTATCAATTATCCATTATCAATTATCCATTATCCATTAATGAACTGTTCCCTCCAATAACACAAAAGCGCATAAATAAAAACAACAACTCCTAACATTTCAAGAAACTCTTCAATTGTCACCAATATTTCATAAAAAAAGTTATTAGTATCATATAAATAAGCGTAATATCCACCAACCATTTCCATACCAATTCCACCTCCAACATAAAATATTCCAGCGAGAAAAAATAGATATTTTATTTTTCTAGGCAGAGATTGAAGAAATTTTAGATACACCAATAGAACAGTTATAACTAATATTAATCCTGGAATTACCCAAGTGTAATAAAATATTCCCGTAGCATTCAGCATATCTCGCAAAGGATGAATTAGTTGTTCGTGCAAGCTAATTGTTTCATCAAGTCCTAGATAAAAAAATATGATAGATAGACCTATCCACTTCCAAAGATATTTATCATTTTGTTGCCATTTTTTATGAGCAATTATTCCCAGAATGACACAGCAAAAAAATAAAGTAAAAGATGAAAATAATGAAGGAATAGTATATTCTCCATCTACATTAAATTTATCAATCAATTCGGCAGAATTAGAGAAACCATAATATTGAAAAAACTGCCCGGTAATACTGGCAATAGTCAAGCCAATAACAATAAATATTAGAAATATAATGGTTTTTTTTGGAGATAAATAAATCATATTAAAATTACTAATTTAGGAGCGTAAAATTTTGACGACATAATCTAAATTTTTTAACGCCCCGTTCACCCGTAGCTAGTATCTTTACATATTCACAGATACCCTCTAAGCGCTTGATTTACAAGGGAACTTTTAGGAGTTACTCATGCCAAAATATAGCATAAAATTCTCAATCTTTTATTACTGCTAACCTAAAGAATCTGCTCTCGATTATCATAAATAAGTTCCATTTTTGAGAATTCATTTTCCGAGCAAATAGTAAAATCAATTTTTATTTCACTTCCTTGAAAAGATTTATTTATTTCATTTTTTATAACTTCAATTCCACTCATTGTATTCTTGTCAGGATAAACTAATATTATATCTATGTCATTAAATATTTTCTGCCTAAGATAAGAACCGAAAAGATAAACTTTACAATTACATTTAAGAATTTCACTTTTTTTCAATGCAGATGATAATCTCCTTATCCTGCTTGCTTTCTCATCCTTAAGCAGATAGTTAAAATATTTTTCCCCTTGATAACGAATTGCTCCCATGAATTCTCTGAGCATAAAAAGACCAATATTACTATTGATACATTCTTTTTTAGCACTTATAGAATAATTAGAATAAGGATTAGAGCAAATAATAGCGTCTATATTTGGATCGACTGATTGAATCTTTTCAAGTGTATATTCAGTAAAGTAATAGGTATTAGTAACAAATACTTTGAGTTCCCTTTCATCACTTAAAATAACTTTGAATATTGCCCTATTTAAAGCATTCATTTCTTTGATCAATGAATGATTTGCTAAATACTCATTTATATATTTGGAGATGGTATCTTTTCTGTACTCTATTTCCTCTTCCCCTCTAAATTATAAATCTTGCGTTTGTATTCCTAATTTATTTTTCACAAAATGATCGAACTCTCGTGGAAAAAGTTTGTAATCGTTTACCTTCTCTTCAAAAAGACAATTTTATTTGAAAGAATCCGCATGAATTTTATATTCAAGCATTTGTCTATAAAGCTCCCAAGGATATTTAAAATTGCGTTTATTCCCTTCAATTAAATCAATAATTTTTTGATTATTAGGTAAAATTGTGTCAAGACATCTTTTCTTCCATACTTTTTTCACATCGCCTGAATTTCCTTTTGTTGCCTGTTCTGAAAATGCACTATATTCCTCAAAAATAGACCTATTTTCTTCTAAAACATCATTTACTTCTCTCAAAATCTCATTTTCATCAGTGGTTATCAGAGTCTTAAAAAGTGCTTGGATTTTACTAGAGTGTTGCTCTTTCCATTTGCAGATTTTTTCGACTGAATATTTATCCTCAAGTTCATCTATCATCTTATGACAATCAAGACAAAGCATAATTAAGTTAGACGTACCATTCTTTTGTATAGAATCAGCTAGTGCTTGTTCTGAGCGAGGTCCAGTATTTCCTGCCCCAATAATATGAGCAGCATTGGCTATACTCACAGATTCATCTCCAATATCCGAAAACAGGTACTTATGACAACTAGGGTTTTGACAAAATCCTCCGCACTGAGACCATAACTTTCGTTTCGTATTAGTTGATCTTGATTCCCTAGCCATTTATGATATTTACTGTATTGATTTGGATGAAGGTTTGAAGAAGTAATACTAACATGATATTTTTAATATTTAGACAATTATTTAATGTCTAATTTATAGTTAAGAAGCACCGCCTTTTTAGGCTTATAAAAATCCCTTTGTTCAAAAGTTTACAACCAATACATCTAACAATAAGTTTACCTTTGAGCGTTAGTTTTAATGGATAATTTGGCAGAAAAATATAGTATTTTAAAAAGCATATATTAATCTTTGAACCCACTGATCTATCCGACAAAAAAAATCAAATTTTAACGGCAATGATATAACTTATAACGATAACCATTAATTTTAGGTTTAGGACGAGAAGATTTCAGACAATTGAAAGTTTCTAGATCACTTCCCTCTATCTTCAAATTAACTCCCCATAAATCTAGAGGTCGTGGTGTTTGAGATAGGAATTTAGCTAAAGCTGAATCAGTAGTTAATCTTTGTTCTTGCTGTCTTTTCATTAATAAAAATTGAGGTTGAAAAAAGTCAGAGATATTGATTTTCTCTTCTTGACGTTTAAATTCCAGACCAAGTGCAATTAAAGCCCGAATTTCAGCATGAGTTTGATAAGTTGTAGCAATTAAATACGGAATTTTAGACTGTGTTTTAATTGCCTCAACTAGAAGGTCTGCACGCCGTGATTTTTGATAGCCATAATTACTAACCACCGTTAACCCACCGCATAAACCCATTAACAAAACAACAACCACAACTCTTTTATTAATCAGTTTTAAATTTGCCAAAATTAAATCTTTTTTAGTTGCCCCTTCCTCTTTTCTTTTCTCACTTTCCCACCTCTGCAAAAAATCTCTTAACTTCAAAAATTGAAGACCTCTATATTTCTCAGAAAAAACATTTTTCGCCTCTGTCTGATTTTCCAAATTATCCCAACACTTTCCCAATATTGCAGCTAATAAAATAATGACAATAGGAAAATAAACAAAATGATAACGAGCAGCAAGAGATAAATCTTTACCCATACCGTAAATGATGAGCAAAAATAAAGCGATCGCCCCTACAAAAAAACCGAGAAAAACCTGAAAAGATAAACGGTTATCAATATCATTCATCTGTGCTTTCCCACCTCGCCATAAACCAGGAGCAACCCAAACCAACATAATCAAAAGTGTCACTCCAGATAAAATAGTCACAAACAAACTTGTCCCTTCAATGGGCAAAAGCCATACCATTGTCAATACCCAACCCAATAAACGAGGGATAGGATGCCAAATTTCATCAAGCTCAAAGCTAGTTGATATCCAGTCAGTAAGTTGACTATTGCCAATACCACCTATAATAGGCAACCAAACCAAACCAGCAATAAACGTTCCCAGAGCAACCAAATAAATTTGCCACCAATAACGTTGAAATAGGTTTTGAATATCTCTCAACCACAACCAACCAATAACTAATCCCTCCGCAGTCAACGCCAAGGCAAAAAAATAGTGAGTGGAAATTCCCAAACTATTAATTATAACCCAAAGAAAGCACAGCCATATCGGAAATATCTTGCGTTTTTGGAGATAGGGCATTATTGCTGTCAAACAAGTTACAGAAGCAATAATCCATAAAATAGTTAAAGTGTAATGACGAGATTCTTGGGCCAGGTAAATGCCATAAGGAGAAATTGCCATTAATACTGCTGCTATATGACCTATTAATGGAGAAAACGCCAAGCAACCCAAGCCAAAAATTGCCGGAATAGTAGCTACACCAAAAATAGCACTGAGCGATCGCCCTACCCAAAGAGAAACCAATTCTCCGTCAGTGGTGAATAATTTAAACCACAAATGATTTAGTACAAAATAGAGTGGAGGATGATTATCTTCACCCAGTAGATGATCAATGACATCGGTAGGAGTAGAAGTTGACTCAAATTGTAAGGGTGACAGCAATTGGTCTAGACTAATAACTAGATCTAAAGGCAGGTCAAAAAAACTATGGCCTAGACTATAACCCAATGTAGCAATTTCGATAGATGAGGCAGACTTGTCAGCTAAGTTTGTCCAACGTAGAGTAATGCCTAGAAATATCCAACTAAATAGCAGTATTAGATGCAACCACCTCTGATGATTTTGGTTAACTCGATCATTTCTCATTCTTTTGAGTGATATCTCCCACACTAAGCTGACGCTATAGTTGGGCTTCTCGTTTCGCAGTCCCGGTACCCCGTCGGACTCCACGAGCTTTAAGGACGGAATGCCCTACCGCCCTATTTTTGATATTTATCGCCGCATTTAAGTCGCGGTCTATTACTATGCCACAATGCGGACAAGAATGAGTTCGTATGTCTAATTCTTTAGGGACTTTTTCTCCACAATTTGAGCAATCTTGGCTAGTATTTTTGGGGTTCACAGCTATAGTCTTTTGTCCAGCATTTCCAGCTTTGACAGTTAAAATAGATAAGAATTGTCCCCATCCAGCATCGTTAATTGATTTACTCAAACGGGTCTTTGCTAGCCCTTTAATATTTAAGTTTTCATGGGCGATAATTTCAGCTTTTGATAACAACTCATTTGCTGTTTTCAAGTGGAAATCTTTACGCTGATCAGCAACTTTTTTATGTTGTTTAGCTACAGCTAGAAGAGCTTTTAACCATCTTTTACTACCTTTCTTTTTACGAGATAAACGTTTATGTAGAGTCTTTAATCGCTGCTGAGATGAGCGATAATATTGAGGAATGGGAACCGACTCTCCGTTACTTGTTACCAAAAAGTCTTTTAACCCCATATCTATCCCCAAAGTATTTTCTGAGGTAGGTTTAACTTCAGTTGTGAACTGAGGAACCGACTTATCTTCTAGGGATAGCGTCACATAATAACCATCAGCTTTGCGACTAATAGTAACAGTTTTGATTTGAAATTCTTCTGGTATTGGTCGATGCTGAATCAACTTTACCTTACCTATTTTGGGCAAGTTTATCTTGTTTCCTTCTATGCAATCAAACTTCATTTGAGGATAACAGAAGCTTCGATAACGTCCTTTTCCTTTAAACCTTGGTTTCCCTAATTTATGTCCATTTTTGTCTGCCTTAAACCATCTATCAAAGGCAAGTTTTACCCGTTTTGTGCAGTCTTGTAATACCTGAGAATGAATTAGCTTGTACTCAGGAAACTTGTCTTTGGTATTGACCAAATCTCGTTTTTGAGAGTAATAATCTGGATTACCTCTGAGTTGAGGAATTGGCATCACCAAGGGACAAGCGTTAACTGGACAACGATTTTCTGACCACCACGAAAACCGCTCTCCTAATCTATAGTTGTACTGCCGACGCAACAATTCTAACCACATTTCTATTGTGGCTATTTGTTCTTTGTTGGGTAATAGCTTGTACTGGTAGGCGGTTCGCATATTTACTTTGATTTGGTGTATGCTTTTATTATATAGCAATGAGCGCTGGTATATTTACAAAATTATTAATTATTAATTGTCGAACATATTCATCAATTTTTTCCAGGTGCTAAACAAGTAAACATATTATTCTTTGATTCAACTACTGGCTTAACTTGATAAATATATTTATTAATCACTTTTTCTACTTCAATTTTTACATAATCAGACATTGAAGATAACCATCCATCAATATCAATATGCATCCACTTTTTACTAGCCTTATTATCAACAGCAAACTCAAGCAAACGACTCATATTTGCTGAACCTGCTGTTTCACTCACTTCTTTCATCATAGAGTAAGTCAAGCCGTAAAAAGGTTCGGAACCTTGTTGAAAATATGTTTCCCAACCACTCCAATCTAAATCGTTACGAGTTAATATTTTCTCAGCAAAAACAGTAGCCAGACCCTCTACATAACAATCAAGTAATTGCGCATTTAATAAGTGAAAAATTTCATGACTTAACTGTCCGTGAAAAGCATATTCAGAGGGTTTACGACTTAAATAGATAGTAAACTCACCTTGATTTGCATTATCAAGTGAAGCTAAAGGAGTTGTATGTAAGCGTAAATTTACTTTTTTTACTGCTATCCTTGGCTTGCCGTAGAGTTGTTGACTATAATTAAATACTGATTGAACAAAAGAAGAAATACTAACATTATTTAAACTATCATCTAAGGCATTAACTTCAGGTGATGAAATAAATTGAGCGGAAATTTTCTGCAGTTTTAAATTAGGAATGTAGAGAAAAATCAGCAATGAAATAAATATAGTGAATAATAGCTTAGGCCTGATAAACTTTAGCATAATTTGTATCAAAATCAACACGGATTAATTTTAATTTTTTTATTTCGCTAATTAATATTGATATTGATGAAATCAAAAAAAATCTATGACTATTTCCCAAAAACAAGCGTTCAATAGAGAAATAGCCCATAAAAAAACTCAACTCGATATCGCTTATTCTATATCTCAGAAGTACGGGGTGTTAACAAGAAAAGCTCTAATGTGCCATCAACCTTAATTTTGTCAACTTCTTCAACTTTAAACTTCTTTTCAATGCCAGACAGTAGGGTTGGTGATGGATTAGCATATGCTAACCAGATGCGCGATCTAGTTTTTGGTAAACTTTCCAGCCAACTTTCTACAGCTTGGGGATTATCTTCAGGTTCGTCTATTCTTACCTCAATAGTTGCAGAACCCCTATAGTAATGATTCAGTGCTCTGGGGCGTGACTGATTAGCTTTCCAAACAATTACGTCCCCAGACTGCTCGTTGGTTTGAATAAGTTGGACAAGACCCCGCCAATCTTCTCGATCCTTTACTGTATAGTAACGCTTCAAACCCCCACCAATAGCAACAAAATATATCAGAGCGATCGCCACTGCCGGGATTCGCCACCGACGCCAAACCCCCATAAACCCTGCTGCCAAAAGGATAAAAAGATAGGGGGCAGTAAACAGAAGGTAACGATCTACCCAGAGAGAACGGGAAATTTGAGAAACTAAAAATATTGGAATTAAAGGTAAAAATCCCCAGGCAGCTGCCCAACCAAGTTTATGTGAATTTCGTTTCTCAAAAAAGGCTAAACCTATTAAACTAGCTACCATTACGGAGTAGAGATTATAAAACCAGAAAATTGCCGTTGAATTAGGTCTGCCAAATGACCAAGCAGTAAAACGTCCAGGTTGTAGTAGTACATTAATTATAGTGGGGACAGATTTTAAATTAGATTTTACATTTTCTACACTTGGGTCTACTGTTCCTCTGAATCCACCCATAAATCGAGCCGAACGAATAGCTAAATCAATTATAAGGGGAGACCATAATACAATAATAACAATCAATCCAGTAATAAAACTCAATAATACACGCTTTTGCTTACGAAACTTCCAACCAAATAAAACTATGTCTGGTAGTAATAAGAGTAAATTTAGTGGTGTAGAACGAATAGCTAAGTATCGAGCGACGGCCCAAAAACCGAGAGAAAACTTATTGGGAGATTCTAAAGCAAAAGTTAAAGCCAGAGTACCAACTAATCCAAAAAAAGTGCTCACCCCATACATCCGCACCTCTTGAGCATGATGAATAAACAAAGGAGACACAGCCATAAGTAGAGCAGAAATTAAACCTACAGGTTTACTTGCCAAACGACAACCAAGTTGATAAATTAAGAAAACGCTACCTATAGTACAAATAACGCATAACCCGCGCAGCCAACTATCGCTATAGCCAAATACCATCCAACCTTTGAGGAGAATGAGATGAGTACGGCCTCTCCACAAGAGATCTAAAATATCTCTTTTTGCTCGATCTACACTGATGAGTTCATCTATCCAAAGGCTTTCTGTACCTAGTTGATAGAGATATAATCCAGTAGCTAATAATAGAATTAAAGTAATTGGAATTATCTGCCAAAATAAATCTGATTTAGCTTGATTTTTTGTAAGATTCGAGATTTTTTCTTTCATATCCAAAAAGTACACCCCTTACAATCATCGGACTTATGCAGAGACCATGTATTATGTAGATAGAGTCCAAAAACTATAACGTTATCATTTTTGAAATCTATCTATTCTATTCTATTCTATCTTATATATATATAGTACTATAGTAAATTTTATTATAACTGACCCGTCCGTTAGCGTAGCTCCCCCGGAGGGGGAACATGATATAATTAATTTTGCATAGGCACTTATCTAGTGCTATAATTGATTTGATTTTTTATTATTGGAGATATCTATTTTAATTAGGAGTTGCGAGAAAAAGGTGCATCAAATCTTTTTCTCTATAAAACTGTTCATTAGTAAATGCCCAGTGTTTTTCTACTTTTAACTGATCTCCAAAAGTCTTTTCAAACAAGGTTTGATCAAAATCACGTTGGCAAACTAACCAAAGTCTTTCTATTGGTAATAGATTAGATAACTCTACCTCTAAATCAGTTTTGTTCACCTCCGAAATAGAACAAATATTTTTACGATAAATAGATGCAGTACCATGATAGTAATGAGCTAGTGCAGTAGTCATTTTTTCACTACCTATAGATAAAACTATTTTATCCCCTGGTTTTTCTGTAACATTAATCACTTGTGCGATAGCACGCCAATCTTGGCGATCTTGAACAGTATAGAAACGAACTAACCCATTAGTAGTGGCAAATAAATAAATAATTGCTATTACAATAGCTACTGTACGCTGCAAATTCCACACTCTCATAAAACCAGCAGCAAGTAAAATCAGAATGTAAGGACATACGAATAATAAGTAACGGTCTATCCATAATCTCTGAGAAACTAAAAATATCATAGCTGCAGGTATAAAAGCCCAAGCTGCAATCCAAAGAAGTTTTCCTGAACGATGCTTTTTAATCAGGCCAAAGCTGAATAAAAATAGTAAGATGATTGTATAAGCTTGATAAAATAAGCTGATTGCTTTTGATGTTGAAGGGAATGGAAAAGCTGTAAAATGTCTTAACTTGCGTATTACTTCTAATATACTGGGAAATGCGTGTCTACTAGAGGATGTCTCAACTTTGTCAGATATTGTTAATGCTGAAGTCAAGAAACCTATAGTGCTTGAAACTAATGCCCATAGAGATGGAAACCATAAAACTAACCCTACTAATACCCATTTTCCAAAACGGAATAATACATCACGTTGTTGGCGAAACTTCAAACAAAATATGAGAATATCTGGTAGTAGCAAGGTGGCATTCAGTGGGGCAGTTATGTTCATTAACACTCGCGTGCCAGCCCACCAAGCCATTGAATAATTAGTAGGATTCTCCAGTGCATATACTAAAGCAAGGGAACCACCAATAGCTAAACAAGTACCCAATGAGTACATACGTACCATTTGAGCGAAATTAATGAAAAGTGGTGAAAGTGTCAGCAACAGAGCTCCTATCAAACCTGTTCCCTCTCCAGATACACGACGACCAAGCTGATAAATTAAAAATACACTAGCTAATCCAAACACAACAGATAAGCTGCGTAACCAACTATCGCTAGTACCAAATAACATCCAAAACTTTAGGAGGATGTAGTAGATTGGGCGTATCCCAAATAAAGAGATATTACCTTTAGCATCATTAATACTGTAAAGTTCATCAACCCACATACTTTCTGTGCCAAGTTGATAGATATATAATCCAGTAGCCAATAATAGAATTAATGTGATTGGCATCCATTGTTGCCAGTAAAATTTTTCTTTGTGAGTACTTGTATTCATAAATTTATCAGTAAGAATTAAGTAGCTTATGGGCGTTGGTAAATAGAAAAATGAATTAAACGCGCCAAGAGCTATGAAGCGAGTAAAATCTCTGAGTACTTCTGAGTACTATAAAACCCCTAACCGTATCTTTGCGGGGAAAACCATATTTGTCCATCTGTACCATCTGCCTGCAACCATGTCCCATTGCTGTTACCATTAGGGGTTGATTCGTCAGCATTGTTAACTTTTCAACTTCACCAATACAAGCCGCATCTATCCAATGTTCCTTTGGTAAATCTAATCGACAACGATTGTATTTAGTACGCGCACCACTTCCGGTAGTAATGGGCAAACCTTTTGCTTTTAATGTTTCAAACAATTTCCATCGGGTAGCATTTACAGCAGCAGCATCTTTAAGTGGTGCTTTAGCTTCGGATAAAATTCGTATAGCCAAATTGGGTTTACCCCTAAGAAAATCTTTAATATCTTGGTTTCCCTTCGCTTCATTCCATGGACGACAAGCCAAAGTCAAATTACTAATCCGGTTACTACCACCTTTAGACCATTTAAGCGATTTGAGCGTTTTGATGAGATTTGTGGTTAGTCTTTGTCTCAAAATGTACGGCAATGCTATGCTTTCCGGGGGATTAGTCAAGTTACTAGTGTAGCCCATACGACCATGAGCAATGGGGTGAAACAGGTGGGAGAGCTTTTACCCCATATCTACAGATCCAGAAGACACACCTCAAGTTGTAGAACAGGATGAATTGCAGACTTTTGTCACTAAAAAAACAAAGTCTGGATTTGGACAGTTGTAGATCATTTTCGGTCAGGAATTCTGGGTTGGGTAGTAGGAGACCGTAGTGCTAAAACTTTGATCATTCTTTGGCAGGGGATTGCTGACGCAAAGCTTCGCTAACGCTTATTGGCAGTGTTACTTCTGGGTAAGGGACGGTAATCCTGTCTATGGAAAATTTATACCTAATTGAAGATCGCATAGTTAGTAAAACCTACATGACGAGGGTAGAAGGAGAAAATACCCGTTTGAGGCATTACTAACCTGGAGTTACTCCAAATCCCTAGATCTGCCTAAGCATTCCCTGAGACTTTTAATTCATTATCTCAAGTTCGGCGATCTACCTATTCCTGCTTGATTCATCTTTATAAATTACCAACGCCACTTATGGACTATAATAATTCCATGTCATTTTACTACGGCGATAACGATTTTGAGACCATAATCGAGAGCGATTCGGATTTGGATTTGGTTCGGGGTTACTATAAATGTGCAACTGATTTCCGTTAAGAACAATCAATTCCTCTCGCCAGTCTCCAGACACATCTGCTACATAGAGGCGATCAGCTTTTTCTTTAAACCTGTAGACAAATTCCCCAGTCAAAGGATCGAAAATTGCCACATCTCCTGATTCATGGCGCTCTTTGGCAGCAGCTAACTGTTTCTCTTCTCCTGTCCAATCTATGGTAAATATGACTTCTACACCTCTGACTGTCCAACCTCTAGGCGCAACATTGTCCATTTCATAGTTGGCAATGAACTGACCCTGAGCATCAAACACAAAAGGTTTTTGATGTTCACCATAACGACTGCGAGACCATATTTCTAACCCCGGTCGATTGGGGTCAAAGTCACCAATAGCAGCATTTTGAGGTTCTTGATTTTTGTAGTGAGTTTCCCAGATTAAGCGATCGCTATTAAATAGAAAAACTCGATTACCATCACTACCACCACGCTCTTCCAAAGCTACTACCTCTAATCCAGGAATATCTGGACGCACATCAGTAACATAGATAGCATCAAGATGACCCTTGAGGGGAATTTGCACCAATATCTCTCCATCTGGTGAAATCAGGGTAGCACCTAAAACTTCATCTTTGCCATCTCCATTTAAGTCTGCTACTCGTGCCCCATTATGGGCATTGGGTACAAAATCATCTCTTGTCCATAAGGGTTGGGGGTCTTCTTTTTTCAGCAAGTCATCTATTGCATAGGCAGCTAAAAAGACTCCCGTGCGATATCCTTCTGAGTTAGTGGTTTGCAGTAATAAATCCCTATCCCCTTGCCCACGGAAATTAGTAATTACTAAGTGTTCCCATCTTTCTGTTCCTGCTGGTGATTTCAGAGTGATAGTTTTCTTGGTTTTTCCACTTTCACCCTCAACAATATGAATAGTGTTATCTTTAGTTAAGAATAATACTTCTGTTTTACTATCTCCATCTACATCACCTGCTTGTACTCCAGGTCCGTGCCATCCAGGTAATCCATTCTTCTCTGATTTTTTGGCAACTTGAATATCGATTTGTTTTGCCCAAAGTTTTTGTCCATTTCCTTGATAAACCACAAGATGACCGGGTTTAGTGACGATTAAATCTTTCTGACCATCATCATTCACATCTGATGTAATTAGTCCACCTATTCCTTCATCTTCAGCAGGTAAATCTAATTCTATGCTCTGAGGTTTAATCGAAGAATAGGGTAAACTTGATAATTGACTGCATCCACTACTCAGAAACAATAGAAAAAATAAGAATATGTCAACTCTAAATTTCAAGAAATTTCTTTTGATCAAGTAAGTATTCATAATTGATTTTATTGATTTTTTAGTATCTATAACTATCGCTCTAGGGTTTGCTGATTAAACTATCAGCTGAAAAAGTTAGCATTTTAAGCAGACAAGATTCGATCTCTTAATCCTCTCCGCACTCCCCACAGTCCCACTCTACTTTCTTTTCAGCAATCCCTATCTATACTATTACTATACCTGAAAAATTGCTTGGGAACCATCAAGAAAACAATAGCTACTATACTTGTAGTCATTATTACCATAGCTATACCAGGGTTTAATCCATACAAAATTAGAGATGGTATCCCCGCAATTAATAAGCTAATTGTTGCAATTAAACATAAATATCGACCTATTTTATATCCCATGTAAACCATTAAACCCAAACCAGAAATCGCTAAGATAACTTCACTTAATAAAGTAGCGATCGCTGCACCCACTGCTTGTAGATGAGGAATCAAAATTGCATTAGCAGCAATATTTACGATTACCGTTACTAGCAATAATTTTAGCAAAGATTTTTCCCTTCTGGTAGTCTGTAAAAAAGTTTCTACTAAAGTGCCAAACATTTTGATGCTGAGACTAGGAAGTAGGATTGCTAGAGAACTAATAGCAGGATCAAATGCTTCCCCATAAATGATATCAATGATGATAGTCTGACAAAATCCAGCAACAATAATCGTTGGTAAAACTATAGCTACTAGAAGCTTGGTTGATTTGTAAATTTCTGTTGTCAGACCTTCAGGATTTGTAGTGAAGCATTTAGCAAACCTGGTAAAACCTACACGAAAGACTACGCGAGGGAAAGCAGAAAATATCTCTATTACTCGGTAACTTGCACTGTAAAAGCCTGTTTCTTCTGGGGTTGTCAACCCCTTAAGCATTATTAAGTCAATTTGATAGTATAAAATCCAGAGAACTCCAGATATGGCAAATGGGTAAGCCATTTTCAGGGATTCCCAGAGATTACTAAAATTAATGGGAGACCAAATAGATGTTTTCTTGCTCAGGTAATAAAGTAGTGCTAGGATATCGAGGGTACGAAATACTACTACAGTTATCAACACCCATACCAAGTTCTCAGACCAAAATAATACTCCACTTGCAAATAATACTACTAAAAACCGCTCTATAGCAACAGAAATACTCTCACTACGAAAATCTCCTAAACCTCGTAAGACACACCGTAGAGTTTGTTTAGCACTACGACAGACTTCAGAAACAACGGCTAAGTAGCAAACTATTATACCCTTTCCCTCAAAACCTAGTAATTGTGCAATAGGCAATAAAACTAAAAGAATGGGTAGAGAATTTAATACTTCGAGTAAAAGAAATCTGATAGTAGATTTAGGAGACTCTACTGGATTTGCAGCTACCTCACGAGTCATCAGGGTAGGAAATCCAAATTGAATGAATAGAGAAAAAACTGCTGCTAGAGCAATTGCTCCAGCAAAAACCCCATACTCTTCAGGTCCTAAAACCCTTGCTATAACTATATAGAACATGAAGGTTAGAGCTAGAGTTGCTTCACCTAAAAAAGCGTATATATAGGAGAAGTCGATTCGAGAGAGTAGGGCTTTCATAACAAGTCAAAATCAGGCTAAAAATTTGTTTGGTAAGGGTCTTTGACTGAGGTTGGTACTTAACCAATGGATAATGGATAATTGATAATTAATCCCCAAAGGTTTAAAGCCTCTCCTTTTAAGGAGAAAAAGGGCATTGCACAGTGACGAATGATTTGAGATTTTTGATGAACAAGATTTTGGATTAATCAATTGCTATAATAATTAATATTAGGTTTTTTTTAGTCAAAGTCTAAACTATTTTTTGGCAATATCATTCCATAATGTGCAACCCCAGAAAAAGAAATAAGATTTCCCCATATTCAATCATTTCAGTTTTAACCATAGGTAATTATCCATTGTTGATTATCAATTAATGAAAGCAATTTGAGAAATACCCACAATTTAAAAAACTGGTTGAGAGACTTTTGTTACCGTACCTCATAAACCTGAAATACCCTGTATACATTTTCTTGGCTATAAAGCAATACGGTTCAGTGAAGGATTTTTTTGGTACATCACAGATTTGCCAAAGCCTATTTTTAGGTTCACTATCAGATGAATTTTTATCTTACCTGAACCGTATTGGGCTATAAAGTGCATGCAAAAACACTACTTGTATACCACTACTAAAATAATCAGCTTAATCAAGACCCAGACTTAGATCTACAGTTATGTAATCAAGGAATTTCTGCGGCTTGTATATCCTTATATCCTTCTTCTTGAAAGATTTTAATCAACTTCTCGGCACTCTCCTGCCAACTAAACTTTTTGGCTTGCTTCAATCCTTTTTCCGATAGCTTCTGACTCAGTTCAGGGTTGTTTAATATACTATCCATTGCGTTAGCAAGTCCCTTGAAATCTATAGGGTCTACAAGAAGAGCTGCATCACCAGCAATCTCAGGACAACAGGTTTTTGTAGAAGTAATTACAGGACATCCACAACCCATTGCTTCTACAATTGGAAGACCAAAACTTTCAGAGTAGGAAGGGAAAACAAGCATTTTTGCCAGACTGTATAAATAGGGCATATCTTCCTGATAGACCCAACCAGTATAAAAGAACCTAGGATCGTTAGCCATATCCTGACCAAATACTTCAGCAATGTATTCATCGCATCGGTTTCCTGCTAGTAAAAGCTTCAAAGATGGATATTTTTCTTTAAGTAGCATAAATGCCTTAACGATATTGTCTAGGTTTTTCCGAGGATATAGTTTGTTAGCTTCGTAAGGATGTGGTAGACATATAATGTAGTCTTCAGGTAGTTGATGTTTTTTTCTAATAGCTTCTAATTCTTGTTTATCCTTCCGCGGATAGAAAAGCTCGGTAGTACCAAAATATACAGTTTCCATCTTTTCATAAGGGACTTTAACATATTTATGGATATCGTCCTTTAGATCGTTGGATATGGCAACAACTTTTACAGCTTTCCGATAGTAAAGAGGCAAAAATATCTTGACGTACATTAACAAATACCGTTCATAGAATTGAGGAAAGGTATAGTATTCAAGACCATGACATATAACAACTGTCGGGATTTTTGATAGTAGTGGAACGGTAAATTTAGGACTGAAAATTAGTTGTACTCCCTCCTTATAAGCAGCATTAGGAACCAATACTTGATCCCAAATTAGTTTGTTGGGTGCTTCTAAGAGAATTTCTTTAACGTTTGAATAGTCTTGGTATCTACCAAATGTTTTTGAAGTTTTATAAAAAACAACGTATTCATTCTCCCGATCTAGCTTAATAATATTATCAATATAATGTCTATTACCTATCCCTATTCCTTTACCATCATCAAGAGTGCGACCCATAATAGCAATTTTCATAATATTCTTTCTATCCTTAGAAAATCTATTAATTTAACTGAACTACCTGATAAAATAGGACTTATTTGATATCGCGTTTGTATTTTTGGTAAATATTTCAGATATTTCCATTACAATTAGTATCTTTGCGTAAATCCTATAAACAAACTATTATAACATAAAAGTTTTAAGTAGTCAAGCAAAATCAATTTTTTAGTAAATATACTATTTGGTTCTATCTGCTCTTTTTCTGATGTCGAATGCAGCCTAACATAGACAATTATAGTGCTTCCCGTTATTATGAGGTACAATAGCTAGACTTCTGAGGGGATAAATATTTTTTGTTTGTTTCCCTACTCCCCTACTCCCCTACTTCCCTACTCCCTAAAAACTGTCAGTATATGTACCTCATAGCTTCGGAAACTGCTGTAATTTTCCCAACTACTGACTGCCAGTCAGCATCTGGTCAAAGCGTATTTACTATTGGTATACGACTTCTGGAGTTGGACGGATAATGTAGGAATCTATAACTTCTTGTAGCTCTAATTCTAAACGAGAATTATTCCAATTCAACTCCTTAGCCATCAATTCTCCACATACACGAACAGAGTGATCGCCTGGATAACCTAAAGTACCTAAATCTGTCCGTCGTAAAACTACATCAACTAATTTCTCTGCCATTTCCTCACGAATAGCATAGATTACCTCTACTTGGATAATATTACTGTTTGGTATTACTTCTGCCCATGCAGGGTTTTCATCTAAATAAGACAACACTTTTGCATAATTTGAACCATAGGTTCGGACAAGATGACGAATTACCTCAGAATTGAATCGCTCTGATTCTTTGAGTATAGCTTGGTTCGTAAACTCATCCAAGTACTCAATATCACCTCCCCATACAGGTATTTGGTGAGTGCTACATTTAACTGATTTTAGTTTTAACTTTTTCAACACTAAATCTATTGCTTTTTGTGCTACATCACGAGCTGTTGTATATTTGACTCCTACTACACTAATTACTCCTTCCCAACCATCTTCCTGTAGATGATCTAATATCTCGTAATGTTTAAGTGGAGCTGCGGAACCTTTTTTGTCAGCAGGTATGATTCCCCACAATATATGAAGTATATCTTCGCGACGCAGTTGGGCAGCAGGATAACCCTCATTAATTAGATCGATATAAGCTTTAATTTCTGCTTCTGAGATTGTCACTTTATTGGGATCGTCGTCGCATGGTAGATGTAAAGATCCAATTAAAGAATGACCACGCCAAGGAATAGCGAAAGATAGATTGGACTTTTTATTAATGATTGCGTATTCATCATCATATATAGGTCTATGGGAAATTACGATTGCGTGTTCCTGACTCAATGGACGGGTAATGAAACTAAAAGCTTTAGAAGCATGAACGTTATGGTCTTTAGAATTTTCTCCAGAAAGATTCAAAGTTTTCACTATCCATGCACCAGTAGTATTTAATATGGTTTTGGCACGAACAGTAATTATTTCTCCACTAACTCGATCTTTAGCTTCAACACCGACAATAGCGTTACCAGATTTGATAAATCCTACAACTTCTGTGTAATTTGCAACGTCTGCTCCTCGCTCGGATGCTGACAATACACGGGATAGAGTTAATCGCTCGGTATTGTGCATTTGTCCTTCATACCAAATTACTCCACCAGTAAGACCTTCTGGGTTTAAACCGGGCATAATCTTGAGGACTTCTTCCTTAGAAATAACGTAGGAGTTTGGTACAGCTCTAGCGGGATCTTTTTTCCGCCTGTAATCTATACTTAACAAGTCATAAATTGCAAAATACATGGTCATGGTCTCTCGTCCTTTGATACCATGTCCGTAGATTGGAAACATAAAAGGCTGCTTTTGATCGATTAAGTGTGGAGCAACATCAGCAATTAAAGAACGTTCGCGAATTGATTCCCGCATCCGCTTAAAGTCAGCGTGTTGTAAATATCGCGAGCCACTGTGAGCAATTTTAGCACTGTTAGAAGATGCCGCCCATCCAAAATCATCACGTTCGAGAAGAGCTACACTCAATCCTCTAATGGAAGCATCCCAAGCGCAAGCTGCCCCGTATACTCCACCACCAACAATCAAAAGATCATATTCTTGGTTTGTCAGTTTATTAATGTCCCGTTTCATATTTTACCTCTTAAAATTTTTATAATTAAGCTTGAACTTTTTCTGAGCGAATTTGGCTTTTGACTTGTGCGGGTACACCTGTTGCTACTACAGCATCAGGAAGAGTTTTAGTTACTACTGCACCTGCACCTATTACAGTGCGATCGCCTATAGAAATTCCGTCCATAACTACCGCTTTTAGGCCCAACCAACAACCTTTACCTATTGTAGTCGGTCCATTACTGTAGCTACTTTGGTCTGCCAATGGAATTTCAGAGCGATAATCATATCTACCACCACTTAATATACAATTATAGGCTGCTATCATTGTACCTTCACCAATTTCTACTTCTCGCTTGGAGTATATTTGGCAATTTGCACCTATATTCACCCGAGGTTGAATGTTTATATCTCCATTCTTACAGTAGATAATGGTATTTCGACCAATATAAGCACCATCCCCTATGACAATTCCTGAATTAGAGGTCCCCTTACCATCTAATACGCAGTTATCGTCAATAATCACATTTTTACCAATCTTAATTTTATGGGGATGACGAAAGGTAACTCCACGTCCAAATATTACATTGGAGCCTACCTCTCCTATAATTAGGGGATAAAACTTGCTACGTAGGTATAATCCTAATGCTCCTGGTAGATCTATTAAAAAAAAAGTAATGATTTCATATTTTAATAAGCTGAGTAGGTCTGTTTTTCCTACCATTAATTCTGCATATTGTTTCCAGCGAGGAACTTTTCCTTTGCCAACTTCTTTTACTTTAAAATTTTGTTGCTGCATTATTTTTAGTTTCCTTAAAGAGATAATTTATTATTATTTTTTACCCATCTCTTACTGATTTTATTTTTATGAAAAATTATCAACTTTTAGATCGAGATATCCAGCCATTCTCTAAATACCATTGAGCTTGTTCTTTTAATCCTTCTGCATCTGAATGAGCAGGCACAAACCCTAATAACTTGCTCATTTTTGTTGTATTAAATGAGCGGTCTTTTGTATAAAATGCTAACCTTCTTCTATATATCGGTGGTTCAATTCTTAAAGGGCGACAAATAAATTCTAAAATGTCTCCGAGTGCAAATACAGGAGCTGCAGGGAACTGCAAAAATTTTGCCGAAACTCCATAATATTCACTAATTATTTTTACCATATTTTTAAATGTCATAGCTTCAGGACTACCACAGATAAAAATTTCCCCTACTGCTTGGGGATGAGTTGCAGCTAATATAAAAAAGTCAGTTAAATCGTCAACATGAATAAAATGTAGTAAGTTATTACCATTGCCAATGATTGGTACTTTGCCTTTTGCTACCCATTGAAAAATTTTTAATAGTCTTTTTTCTCCCGGACCGTATATTCCAGTAGGTCTGACTATGCTAACTGGTAATCCTTCTTTTTCCCCAAATGTTTTTATCCAAATTTCCCCCTCTAATTTAGTTTCTTGATAGATATCTCCTGGTTTCATCGGACTATTTTCATCCCCTGGCGGGTTTTCTACATGACCATGAATTCCGATAGTAGAAACGTGAACGAAACGTTGAAAATTTGCTTCTTTTAATGCTGCTTTTGCTAACAATTGAGTGCTTAAAACATGAACGTTATAATAACCAACATCTGCAGATTTTGCTTCCCTAAATGGAGTTACCATGTGAAATATATAGTTAACTCCTTTGACTGCTTCATCTATTAAATTTTGGTCAAAAACATCTCCTTTAAGCCATTTTATTGGCATTCCGGCAAAGGGTTTTAAGTTTGAAGTTGGACGAGCTATCGCTACTACTTCTACCCCTTGTTTAACTAATTTATTTACCAGCACTGAACCTGTAAATCCTGTGGCGCCAGTTACTAAAGCAGAAGAATTAGGAGAAAGTTTATACTTGTAGTCTACCATATAACATTTTTTTTGTTTGTTAACCACAATATATATTCTAAACTATTAATTCATTTTCGGCATTTAAGTAACATCAAACCAGTAAAAACTTTTTTATGATCCATAAACTTATTAATGGTTATTATGTCACCAAAAATTTTTAGCTGAGCTTCTGTTACTAAAGCCTTCATTTCCTTAGTTGTGTAGTATTTAACGTGACTTTCTTCAAAGTACCGTCGTCCCCTATCTTGCAACCAGATAGCAAATGAAACATCTCTTGCTGAATCTAGAATTACAATTGAGCCATCCTGTTTCAGAACACGCTTCATTTCTGACAAGGCACGGACGGGGTTTTGATAATGATGAATAGAGAAGGTACAGATAATTGAGCTAAAAGATTCATCTGGATATGGTATTGCCTCAGAATTACCCACCTGAAATTCTATGTTTTGATTTTCTGCATCAGGAGTTTGTGCTAAGGCATTTTCAATCATCTTGGGAGAGATGTCAATTCCACATGATTTACCAAATTTGAGCTGTTTAGCAGCTTTCCTTACAGCCCATCCAGTGCCACAACCTACATCTAAAAATCCGTGTCCCTCTGTCAGATTTAGCTTGGACATTGCTATAGACTGGTAGAATGTAAACCAAGAGGAAATACGATCCTCACTATATGAGTCTGCCCATTGATCGAAACGGTTTGCTGCTTGCTGGCTATGACTTTTCATTATTTACTTTTTCCAGTTAGAAAATTTATTAACTGTTAGTTACTTGTTAGTTTAACCTTGGAGTAAACCTGAGATATCTACTTATCTGGCCAACTAGGTTTTTTTGATTCCGATAGACTGTTGTCAGATAATGCCCTTTTCCTGATACCATTTAGCAGTTTGTGCTAATCCTGTATCTAAATCTACTTTAGGTTGATAACCCAACTCTCGCTTTGCTTTTTCAATACTGAAGGCACGATTTTGCCTAAACCAATCAACTCTTCGTGGAAATAAAGGGGGGTCTACGCCGGGGAAAGGTTTATAGAGCAACTCAGTTAGAAAAGCTACTGTCCAGACAGGCCAAAATGGGATATAGGTAATTTTGCAATTTATATTTAAAGCTTTAGCTATCGCTGTGACTAGATCGTTAAGGGTAGAGTATTTTTCATCTGCAATTAAGTAAGTTTCCCCATGACATTTATCAGATGCTGTAGCTAATTCAAAGGCATCTAATAAGTTATCTATGTATAGAGGATGGTAGTGACTTGCACCACTTCCGCACATAAAAAAATTTCCTGTCTTCACCCGTTTGAACAGGATGGAAAATCGCTCTGGATCTCCCGGCCCATAAATTGCAGCAGGTCTCAGAATAACAACTTTTAGGCCTTTGTCTACAAATTCAGGGATAATTTTTTCCCCTTGATACTTTGTGTATTGATAATAATCTGCGGGAGCAATAGGAGCATCTTCACCAGAGGGTGTCTGTTTCACATCTCCATGCACCCCACAAGTGCTACAGTAGACAAACTTTTGTACTCCATATTTGAGAGCAGCTTCAAGTAGATATCTTGTTCCCTCTACGTTTACATCCCAATAGATATTTTTAGCAAGGTTGACCTGACGAAATGCTGCTGCTAGATGCTGAACAACTTCACATCCTTGAGTAACCCGATCAACTAGATCTCGGTCAGCTACGCTCCCAATGTGAAGTTCTGCTCCTAGTTCTTTAAGTTCGTCATAAAATAGCCCTGGTTTGTTATCAAGCACTACAACTTCATTGCCTTTTTTTAAAAGACGGCGGGTCAGATGACTGCCTGTAAACCCTGTTCCACCTGTGACTAATATTTTCATTCTTATTCTCCGAAAATACTGTGATCAAAAATTTTCTAGCATTACTTTAAATAATTTTTGACTATCCACTTAATTTATGTTAGTGTTAGACAAACATAATTATGCCATGCTTTCCATTAGATTTAGAGAATCTGAGATGATTTTGTGTCCTCTATTACTTTTGCATTTTCAAAATTACAGGAGAACCAAATAAACTGGTTAATCCTGTCAATCTAATTGACTGTTCTAATACTGAAGAAATACCCGGAGATTTTAAGGCGCGATGAACTACCATTGGCATAAAAAATTGTGCATAGCGTTCTGTTTGTTTTAAACCTAGAGATTTGAAATAATCTAAAATTTCTGATTCTTGATAACAGATAAATGGTCTTGTATTACCTTCCAAACCTTTCTTGAGTTTAAACAAATAGGGAGCAATGGAATTAACACTCCGCACTGTAGGATAATCTATTATTACTGCTTTTTTAGCCACCCTAGTTAGCTCAGTTAAAAAATTCTGCCATTGAGTTACATGAGCTAGAAATCTATAACTAATAACTACATCAAAAGTATCATTTGGATAGGGTAAGTCTAAAACATTCCCTACTTGAAATGAGCAAAGATTAGCATCTACAAATTTCTTAATTCTTGCCTGACAAATCTCGGCACTACCTAGGACTGTAAGTTGGTAGTTCTTGTTAATTAAAGGTTCTGTTAATTGACCATGACCACCCCCTACATCTAGTATTTTAGCATTGGGATGGGGAGCTAACATCTTTAAAGTCGCTTCTTCCTGTATTTTCAGCAACCAAGCACCGATATTTCCCGCAAAACGGGAAGCATAATCATCGGAAGATGTTTCTATATCTGCTGTTTCTGGAAAATTAGTAGTAACCATATTTCATATTCCATTCTTTACCTTGATTAAAAACTTTCTATTTTGCTAATTATGAGCACCATATCTAATCGCAAATTGGTTACGAATAAATCTAAATGGTGTTTCCAGGGAACCATAGGGTTGAATTGAAGTAGTAGGATCTAATAAAATTTTCTTCATGCTTTTTCCTGGTTCCACTATATTAAATTCACCCTCTACTATAAACCCAAAACTTCCTGGCCTAGTATATTCGGATTTTAAGGGTAGAGGGTCTGTTCCTGGTAAAATTTTCCACCCTTTCTCTTCAGCTAGTTGAAAATAAGATGGTCTTGACCAAAAATTAGGACGACCACTATTGTCACCCAGATTTACCATAGAAAGGGTATCTGAATTTAATAACTTTTGTAAAATATTACCTCTCTTTCCTACCCATTTTCCTACTCCCCAAGGTAATACTGGTATACTCTCTTTTGATACTATATTTTTAATGGTAGTTTCTACTGTTAAACCATCTGCAAATTCATTATCTGAAATTAAGGCTAAAACTTCTAATTTTTCTGCGGTTACAATTTGCCGACCAGCAATGATGAAAATTTTTTGATTCTCGTTATTAGTGGCAGAAATTGATATTAACTCTTGAGTTGGAGCTAATTTCCAATTATTAATTTGCTGATGATTTTGAGCAGATTCTAATATTTTACTAAATTCAAAATCACCAAGCATTTCTGTTAAAAATATCAAAAAAACCGAGTTTTCAGTATCGGTTTTCATTCTTGATATTTTCTGAAAATTTACTAGAGATGCATTCAATAGTTGGTCAAGTTCAAAACATTTATGAATATGAACGTGAGCATCCGCAATAATTTTTTGATTAATTGTGACTTGACTATTCATTTGTTCATTCAGATAATTTTCTAGAGCTATAATTTTTCCAAAACCACAATACACTGAGAACTAAGATTGAGTAACATGATTCCCAAATAATAAATATTAAATGACTTGGGTCAAATAATCCTCTGGAGTGATGAACTGAGGGAAAAAACGGTATTGCTGACTTCAAATATGTATCTGTAAACGGCCAGAAAAGTTGTAAACCAGAACCACTTGTGGCAGTGAAAAAATCTAATACCAAATGAGAACTATAGATAACTAAAGTCAAGAAAAATAGTTGTTTAAAGCAAGATTTCCGACAATAACTAATTAGCCAACTAACTATTAAACTAAAAGCAATGGCAAAAACAAAAGTATGAGTAATACCCCTATGAAATCTTTCGCCTGTGATTAACTGAGGCAGAAAATCAAAGTCAGCAAAAATAGCGACAAAAACAGGATAAAAAATTTCCCAGCTCCACCAACGAGAGGGATAATATTTCAATTTTTCCTGGGGTAGAAACTTAGCTAGTACATATCCAGAAACTGAGTGAGCTATTGGAGATGGCATAGTTAAAAATTGTTGATATAAAGGAAAAGTATTAAAATAATTTTGGCGCTGGTATCAGGATAGTTATACTAATTAACTTAAACGTAACTATTCAGGTGCTGGGGTTGACAAATAATCATATCTATGTGTTTATCACTTTCCAGAAACCTTTTAGTCTCATTTATAGACTATTTAGTATTCTTAGATACAGTTTTCAGCTTTGAAACACTGAGTATGCAAAAAATCAATAATAATGCAACCCCAAGACCTGAATGCTTACACTTAAACAATCTCCCCGATAATTTCACAACTAAGGGGATAAAATAATCAGCTCAATTTTTGAGGGCTTAAAGTTGGTTTTTTTTCAGATAATTTTACTTTCAATTTTCTGAAAAAAAAATGTCTCAAGCCTCCACTTTGAAGGGTATGAAAAAAACAAATCCATTAACAGGAAAGGAAAGGAAAAAACATAGTTACCACTTAGGAGGCTAACTGATAAATGATAACTGAAATGACTTGGATAAAACCAAATTAGAGATTTCCTGGAGTTTATCTAGACGGAAATTTTGACTGGGGTAAATCCAAAAATATTTTGGATTTCCTCTACTTCTTGTTGTAATTTTGTCGGACTCCAACCTAACTCTTTGCTCATAACTTCAGCACAGAATAGAATAGTTTCATCCCCTGGATATCCAGCACTACCTAATTCTGTCCGGCGCAATATTACATCACTTAATTTATGAGCCATTTCTTGATGGATAGCATGGAAAATTTCAGCTTTAATAACTTGCAGTTCACTCTCAGGATTATCCAAATAATTCAGAACTTCTGGATAAGCAGAGCCATAGTTATAAACTAGGCGACGAATAGTTGATTCTGTTAAACCTTTTCCTTGGTTTTCTGCAATAGCATTCTGTAAAAAAGCGTTAAAATTTTCTATTTCTCCACCATATATAGGTGTAACTGATGAAACTGACTTAGGAGATTTTTTCCCTAATGATTTGAATAGATAATTAACTACTTTTTCAGCTACGTCTCTGGCAGTGGTATATTTCACTCCTACTATTGAAATTAAACCTAATAATCCAGTTTCGGAATGATCTAAAATTTGATAATGTTTGGCTAAGACGAGTTCGCCAGTTTTAGGATTAACATTAGTTGTTGGTAGCATCCCCCCATGTACAAATGAAATTTCTTCCCGCTTTAACTTTGCTCCTGGGTATGCTTGGTTAATAGCAGTAATAAATTGATTTATGTCTTCTTCTGTGATTTTAAAATCATCGGGGTCTTGAGTATAAACTGCATATTCTGTACCAATCATAGACCGCCCACGCCAAGGAGAAATAAATAGAAAGCGACTACCTTTGTTAACTATACCATCTGAGTCAGCAGAACTATTTTTACTGGTAATACCTACTGCATATTTTTCAAATAGAGGGCGAGTGGTAACTAAATTCATTGCTTTAGCCAAACCAAAAGGCGATCGCTGTTGTTGGTTGACCATACCTAGAATTTTATTTCCCCATGCTCCACAGGTATTGATAACTGTTTTGGCGCGGATGTCAAACTGATTTTCAGTGAGTTTGTCTGTTACTGTTACTCCATTGATGCGATTATCATTTTGGACTAACCCAGTGACTTCGACATAATTTGCTAAAGTTGCGCCTTTTTGGTCAGCAGATCGTAAAAATGATATGTTCAGTCTTTCTGAATTATAGACTTGAGCATCATAGAATATAGCTCCTCCGGTCAAACCTTGAGTCGGAATATCAGGAAGTAACTCTAAACATTTTTGCTTGGAAATGACACGACCATGAGGAATATGCTTTTGGGAGTCTAGGAGTCTGTTGCGATCGCAACTTACCAAATCATTAATTGCTAATGCCACAGATAAAACTTCTTTTCCCTTCAACCCATGTCCATAAGTAGGAACCAAAACTGGTAGTGGATGAATCAGATGGGGTGCTATTTTCATCAAAGCTGTGCGTTCGTGAATTGACTCCCGCATCCGCTTAAAATCGGCATTTTGTAGATATCGCAGTCCTCCGTGAATAGTTTTTAAGCTATTAGCAGAAGTCGCCGCACCAAAATCATTTTTTTCTACAAGGGCTACAGAGAGGCCACACAGACTTGCTTCCCTAGCTAGAGTAGCTCCATATATTCCTCCACCTATTACCAGTATATCGTAAACTTGATTAGTTAGTTCCGTTAAATTTCTTTCCATAATATCTGAAATCTAAGGATGTAGATGAAGATAACTTTACTAACCTTAAGATACTTGATAATCTCCTGATTCCGCAAGCTTTTTTTCAGAATCTCCATTCTGATTTTTGTCAGAGTTAATTGTTTCTTTGACTTGATTGTAAAGACTACCTAACTTTTCACAAAAAGCAGCATAACTATGTTTTTTCTGAACCATGATTTTACCTGCTTCCCCTAATTTCAATCTTAATTCAGGGTCTTTAATTAGAGAAATTATTCCTTTGGAAAAAGCTTGAGGATTAGAGTGAGATAACATTGCTGTTTTGTCATCTAATACCTGAGTATGAGTTGGTAAATTAGTTGCTAAGACAGCTTTGCCACTATCAAGATAAGAATATATTTTCATTGGTGTATTCTTACCTTTTATCCGAGGAGATACTAAAACGTCAGCTTGAGCAAGATAATTTCCTAATTCACTAGCAGGTTTCTTTCCTAGAAAATATACTTTTTCTTGAATGCCTAACTTTTTAGCTTTATTTTGATATTTTTTAATATCTTCTTGTTCTCCTCCTACTATCACTAAATCAACTTCTTTTGTTTGTTTTAGTGCTAAAGCAAGACTATCTAGCAGTAAGTCCATACCTTGGTATTGTTCCAAATTACCCACATACATTAGCATTGTATTGCTAATTTTTAGCTCTTTTTTGAGATTATGCTTAGTTGCAACTTGTTTTTCATTTAACAAAGAAATATCTGGTAATAGTACAACCTTTTTGGGTTGATATTGATTGATATTATTAGCCAAAGCTTGACATACTGGAACTACAACTTCTGCATTTTTGACTGCGTGTTTCTCAAACCACTTTAAGACATAAATAAAAGGTGAAAGAAACGGATATTTTTCGATCATTTGCTGAGATAAAGAAGAATCCATATCATAGATGTAAGGAATATTCAACAAAAATTTCAGTAGTAATGCGATAAATACTGATTCTTCTACAGCATGAATTAAACTATAACGTTTCTGGGAAAGTAGTCTAGCTACTTCTAGGAACATTAATAGGTCATAAATAATTTTCTTCCAAGAAAATCCAGGACGTACATTCTTGACAAATGGGATGTTGATTGTACGGTATATATTAGTATTTTTATAGTCAACATCTTTTCCTTGTGGATAGGTTACTACATCAATTTTATCGTTTTGTTGTGATAAATATTTTAAAACTAAATTATCAGCAATAGGTGAACCTCGGTCTTGATAAAAAGGATGAGGAATTAAAAATAAAATATCTAAAGGAGAATTAGCGTTTTTGGTTTTGTCATTGATTATTTCCAGATTTTCATTGTTTTTTGCACCGTTTTTTGCACCAAAAAACTGTCTTCCGTGATTTTTAGTTAAAGTAAATGATTCAACCATAATTAAAACCTTTTTAGCACCTCATAAATTTTTGCAATTATAATATTTGATAACGCAATTTTATTTGCAGATAAATCAAAAAGCTAGATATACTTGAATTCACAAAAGTATAGGTTGTGAATTCAACAGTTAATTGCTTGTAGTAAGCATGAATTTCAAAGTTTTTTCTATTACTTAGTATCCTAACAATCAGCATCAGCAATTTCAAGTAGTTTCGAGGAACTTTACCAAAACTTTAAAAATTATGGCCTTTAGATCCGATGATCTTCATCAGAATTTCATAATTCTCTTGTAAACTCAAGATTACATAATTAAATTCACTACTTATATTAAATATGTATATTGAAAACTTATTCATATAGAACATTACATTCCTCTCTAGGAGGTTTCGGAGTTGTATCCGTATCGGTACAACCATCTACTATTTCTGTTACTCTCTCCAAACTGTAGTCTAATTTCTGTCCAAATCAGGTTGCCAACCTTGATCTTCTATTGCATCGTGAAGTAGTGCTACTATGGCCTCATCCTCATTCCATATTCAAGGGCAATACTAACTACCCCTAAAAGCTGAGAAATGTGACCCACATCTTGAAGTACAAAATGTAGCACAATAAATATACAAGCATCGTCATCAGAATTATCAGTCTACTTATTCTTGTATAGATAAAAAAGCGAGGGTTAAAGTATTGTTCCTGAACAATAAGTTGCTATAATCACCAGAAAACAGAGGAGCAACAATACTCCCGTAGATCGCGTCAATCAATTTTGAGTATTAGGTAGTGTAATCGCACACCACTCAAATCAGTCATAATATTTTTGACAAGTAGAGGGTAAAATTTCTCAAATAAAGCTTCGTTCTGATGTAAGATTTATTACTTGTTTTCGACCATTTATTATTGTGAATAAGTGAGTTCCTTGCAAATATTGAAATATTCATCTTAATGTTGGATGTTCTGTAAGTTTTCCTATTTGGGTAGGGTGTAACTCAGTGGCGTAGACTAAAGCTTCTGTCAAATTGTGGGAAAGTATCATTTGTTTAAGTTAAAAGTCAAAAATAAGAAAAATCTATCACTTTTTAGATAGTCAATCTGAGGATGCTTTAATAATAATTGTTCTTGGATATCAATCAACTATAAAACTATAAGATTGATTGAATATAGAAAAATTTTATGGATAAATTTCGGGTAGAAGTGATTGCTAAAACTCCAAATCCTCAACAGGTAATTTATGCAGCTCTGCATCAAGACGTGCGGTTCGTTTGAGGTGTAATGGCCTCAGCACCTGTCTTTATATTGAAAGACAGGTCAATAGGGAAGGGATAAAACCCGATACCGAGACAACTCACTTCCCGTAAGGGTGAGTCAAATCACGACCAGAATCACATGGTCAATAAACATCAGATCATGACAAAATTTAACAAAAGTTAATATAACTACGTTAAATAAATATCAAGATTTGACAAGTCCCTTCTCGAAAGTACCTCGATGACAGCATATACCCCAATGTTGAGCAGGTAGCGACTACTGACATTGAAGCGGGTATAAAAGCGAACAAATACCTTAACCTAAATGGAAAATTTTCGCAAGCATTCAGTCATGGGTAACGAAAGTGAACTTCTGCATTTGTCGTGAGCAGCAAAGTTGCGAAACTAGGTTGATACGCAGCGGTCAAAATGACCAAAGGTTAAGGGATAAATATGAGTCTTGGTATTTATCGGTACTCCAAAATAACCTCGGCAAAAAGGAAGACCCTAAAACTGATACCAACGGGAAATGGGAACGAATTAAATCTAAGGATAGGCTCTTAAAGTGGTCGAATCTTTGAGTAGTAGCTAGCGTAAGCCACCTTAGATGGGATTGAATCCGAAGCTAATGCCAATTTGTAATGAGTTGGATATGCCCACAGATTCACGATTTAGGAATTATACGTTCTTAAGTAGGAGTAAATATGTCCAGAACAGAGATAAAATCAACGTTGGAATGGAAAGACATAGACTGGAAAGCAGCCGAATAAAACGTCTTCAAGCTCCAAAAACGAATCTATAATGCTTCTAAAAGTGGAAATGTGAGGTTAGCCCACAAACTACAAAAACTTCTTGTCAAATCTTGGTCAGCAAGACTCATCGCAGTAAGAAGAGTAACACAGGACAATAAAGGGAAGAACACAGCAGGGGTAGATGGGAAAAAATCCCTTCCTCCCTCAGAAACACTAAAGTTAGCTCAAAAGCTAAAGTTAAGTCATAAAAGCACGCCAACCAAAAGAGTTTGGATACCCAAACCTAGAAGGAAGGAACAAAGACCTTTAGGAATCCCAACCATATTACCGCGAGACACAAGCGAGTAAAACGTATGTGAAAGTCAAGGGAGATGCTTCCCCTGACAACGGAGATAATAATTATTGGTCAAAGAGACTAGGGGATAAATATAAAACCTGAGACTCTCAAAAAGCCAGAATCATGAAAAGACAAGAAGGAAAATGTACCGAATGCGGACTAACTTTCGCGCACTGGAGATATATTGGAAAAACACCACATTGAGCACAAAGCTAGAGGTGGAAACAATACCGATAAAAATCTAGAAGTACTACATTTACACTGTCATGACAAAAGACATGACCCTCGGAAGTTGCTGCAAGCAAAGGCAGCAGTCCTAAATTGAGGAGCCGAATGAGGTGAAAGTCTCACGTTCGGTTCTGAAGCCGAGTATATAAGGTAACTTATATGCTTAGGGTAACTATAGTGAAGGATTTGTATTTGACGAACAAGATAATTGGCCTACGGAAAAAAAATGTGGTGAAATAATTGTCAAGAGACTTTTGGCAGGAGACCGTGGGCATTATGGATGTATAGAGCATCCGCAAATTACTTTTAATTGTGGATTTTTTCCTCATAGTGTTATGCAGCAAGCAAGAACTCATCGCGTGGGAGTTACTTTCGATGTACAAAGTTATCGATTTTGTTCGGGAAAAGTTATTGCAGTTGCAGAGGGAAAAACGGATATAGAAACTGCTTTTTATTTACGTCCAGTAGGGGAATATTCTGACCGTCAAGGTAAAAAATATTATTATTCTGCTGAACAACGAGAACAAGATTTACATTGGTGTTTGGAGGCAGCTAAGAAATACAAACTTGATATGGAATTTGGAATGTCTGAAGAACACGCAAGAGGAAAAATTCCTTTTGATTATCGTCAGCATTTTATTGTTAGTTTTAATTGTCGTAGTTTGCTACATTTTTTGGATTTACGTTGGAAAAAGAATGCTCAATTAGAAATTCAAAAACTTTGTGAGTTAATGTGGCCTCATGTTCAATATTGGGTGCCGAATATAGCAGAATGGTATGAACAAAATAGGCTAGGAAAAGGTAAATTATCTCCTTAGTCTACTGGTGAAAAGATGGGAAAATTGGGAAATAGGTAAAGGGAGCAAGGGAGTAGGGGAGACCTGGAATGAAAAAAACTGTGAGTAGGAAACACACCGAAATACATCTTCTATTCTTTGTATGTAATTGAGCTGAGGTAATTTGTCCCAAGTTCAATCAATACCATTACGGTTGCAGGAGCGCCAAAATTGGGAAGTTCCTATCAACCTAATTCTTTTGGGAAATGGAATTATTAGATGATAACTGACCTCAAAATTCTGCTCTAATTTTTGTTTTTGCTCCCCAAATATCATCTGCCTTACTAGCAAATCTCAAAAAGTTTGTTATATATCTTTGTAATGGGAAGATAGGGAGACGGGGAGATGGTAAGATAGTAATTAAACATAGCATTACTATTCATAAATGGTATTACTAGCATAAAGATGTACTTACAGCGCTTTTGAGGATGGTGAGATACATTGATTAATTTATTTTCCCTTTTGTCTGTTCCCTAGAACAATAAAATTTTATATCTCATTAATATCATGTCCGGATAATTAGTGATCAAAAAACTTTCTCCTTTTCTTCCTATTTTTTCTTGCTTCTTCCCTCCTGAATCCTGACTCCTGACTCCTGACCCCTCCGTCGTTTATTTATAACTATTCAACCGGACATGATATAACTCGATAACTGCTGTAATTGAAAATGATGAAACTTAAAGTTAAAAAGTTAGATGAATTAGCAATTGTTCCCTATTATGCACATCCACAAGATGCCGGATTAGATTTATTTTCTATTGATGAATTAACTATTAATCCTGGAGAAAGCCAATTAATTCATACAGGTATTGCTATCGAATTACCATCAGGAACAGAAGCACAAATTCGTCCTAGAAGTGGGTTGGCTTTAAAACATCAAATTACAGTTTTGAACACTCCGGGAACTATAGATGAAACTTATCGTGGAGAAATCGGAATAATTTTAATTAATCATGGGAAAAATTATTTTCAAGTCACCCGAGGAATGAAAATAGCTCAAATGGTTATAGCATCAGTATTATCTGTTAAGGTAGAAACAGTTGATGAATTAAGTACAACAAAAAGAGATATTGGCGGATTTGGTTCTACAGGAACATGAAAGAAGAATTATATCAAAGACCAACCTGGGATGAATACTTTTTAATGATAGCTAAACTAGCTGCTACTCGTTCAACTTGTCTTGCTTTTCCTGTGGGTGCAGTAATAGTTAAAGATAAACAAGTTTTAGCAACTGGTTATAATGGTTCTCCTTCGGGTTCTGTGCATTGTACAACTCAAGGTTTTTGTTATCCTGAATTAAGTAGTTGTGATGCTAGTAAAGTTTTACCATCTCGTTCTGTTCATGCTGAAGCTAATGCTATTGCTCAAGCTGCTAAACATGGAATTTCTACAAATGGAGCTGTTATTTATGTCACCTTAGAACCTTGTCTTTATTGTTTGAAATTAATTATTTCTGCTGGAATTAAAAAAGTTTTCTATGAGACTACTTTTAATAGTGGGGAAAAGGCAGCTTTAAGAGATATGTTTATCAAAGAGGGTTTAGTTACTATTCAGCAAATTAAAGTCTCAGAAACAATTGCTCAAAAAGCAGCAATATCTTTACTTCATCCCACATCAATAACAGAAGAAAAGAAAAATATATAAACAGGAATTTGAAAAATAAAAGAGGAGGTAATATTCCAAATAATCAGGTCAAATAAGATTATTAATGTCACAATTTCCATTAATTTGAATAGACTTTTTCACAAGATAAAATCTATTTATACTAACTATTGACTATTTACTACTAAAAATCACTATTATCTTTAGTAGCAAATATTTCTTAATTGAGTATAACTCTGTTGTGATGTCCCATAGAATATTACTAAAGAGTTATATGGTGATTAATTAATGTTACTTGAGATGAGAATCTTTGTTGAATAATCAAGCGATCGCTACTATAAACAGATTGAACTTGCTAATACTTAGTTTCTCTCAATACTACTGTCCTTAAAAGTTGTGATGATGATGAAGATTTCACCTTAGAAAGATAGTGATGGTCTAACACTATACTTGACTCCCATTCAAAAAGTACTAATTAAATTTTATTACTAAAGTAATAACTATAGCTACCATAGCTAAAGCAAATAAAATAGTAAAAGTTATTTTTAAGATACTGTAAGGGCGATCGCCTTGAACTTCTCCAGTACAAGCATTAACCATTACTTGATAAGTTTTATTTTGATATCTATATGCTGTTAAATAAACAGGAAGCAATATGTGTTTAAAAGTAATTGCACTATAGGAAGTAGATGAATGATTAATATTTTGTTCATCTCCTCCAATATCCCGACGAATATCAGACCTAATTTTTACATCCATAACTCTTTTAGCTTCTTCAAAACCATCTTTAAGAGAAACTTGAGGTTTTTGTGCTTCAAAACCTGCTAAAAATGATGATTCGTAGGGGCGAAGAGATTTGTTTAAATGCCAAGGTTCAAGGGCATCCAAACGTTTTTTATCGACTGAGAAAGTAGCACTAATTAAAATATCATCAAAAAAACGACTTACTTGTCCTGATGCACTATACCACATTGTATGACGAACTGTACGAGTTTTTGTTTCTTGATTTTCTGTATAGGTTTCAGTAGTGTAATAATAAACCCCTCTTTGCCCACGATAATTAGTAGCAGTATAAGCATCATAAGTCCAAAAAGGCAGATAAATTCCTTTTATTTTCTCCATTTGAGCTAATTTTTTTAAAGCATTAGGAGCAAACCATAGTTTATTAATCCATGATTGCACTTCTTCTCTAGCTTTTTTACGTCCAATGGTAAAAGGAATTAATCCTTCTGGTAAAATAGTGGGGTCTGAACTGGTAGGAGATGCAACTATATTTGAGCCACAAAAAGCACATTCTCCAGCTATTTGTGGTGGTTCAAATTCAACAGTTGCACCACAATTATTACAACTAACTTCTAAGGCTATTTCTGATAGAGTAGCTAATTTAGCATTACTTTGATTAAGATATTGTTCATAAGACTGTTCTTGAATTTGTTCGTCACTATCAGGGATAACATCTTCCCAGCCACAATATTCACATTTTAATTGAGCAACTTCGGGATTAAAACTAACTTTTGCTCCACAACTAGGACAAGGAAAGCGTTTAATTGATGAGGAACTATTACTTTGATTCATCTGTAATTTTTTTAGTTAGTATTTAGTTCTTGATTAATTTTATCGGGAAGATTTATTCGTAAAAACTTTGTTCTTCCGGCATTATAAACTTTAACAAACACGTAAGCATTCAGCGGTCAGCTATCAGCTATCAGCTTTATTATCTTTAGTGGACAATTTAAGCTCTTTATTCTTGTGCTTCAATTCTTTGTTTAAAAATGTAGTAGAAGTTAAGCAAGTCCTTGCTTCATTCATTTTGATTGCTGTTTGCGCAGCATTCCGTAGGAATAGCTAACCGCTAATAGCTGAATGCTTACACAAACACAAAGTTTAATGTATTGAAATGAACAGATTTTTAGGCGTTGCTGAATGGAGGTATGAAACTTTTGAAAGTGAAGATTCAAGGTTGATAATACTAAGGTCTAAATAGGGCTTGATGATTAAATATCAAAGCATTTATATATAAAGGTTTTAGCCTTTTTTACTCTGGAAAAATTACCTAGTTTTGAGCTGCTTTATGCTCAAAAAGTCAGCATTTTGGGCAGGAGAGTAGCCTAAAAATCACTCCCCTACTCCCCTACTCCCCTACTCCCCTACTCCCCTACTCCCCTACTGCTTAAAAAAGACTTTTTCAGCAAACCCTAAATATTGTCACTATTGGGAAATAAAAAAACTCTTTTAACTACTAGCTACTGACTACTAAAAAATCATATAATCATTGAGCAACGCCAATTTTTAAGTTTTTTTTGTTTTTTTACCGAATAAATAATTAAGGTTTCAAGTCTCTCCTTTAAAGGAAAGACTTGAAAAAGTTTTCCCTACCGCGTCAATCCTTTTCTTTTCAAGGAGAGGTAATTGTTAATTATGAATTATTAATTATTAATTGTTAATTGTTGAACCTACTTTTTCTATGTCAACAGATAATTAAAAAAACTTACATTAATGGAGGAGGAGGTGGTGGTGTAGAATTTAATAAGAAGGCTAATTCTATCACTTCTGAAGCTTTTTTCCAACCTTCCATACCATTAGTCCAAACATGGGTCTCTCTTGTTAAACCCTGTTGTGATAACTGCTCTTGACTCAAAGGACCAATTTTCTCTCCATTAAGATACATATACCATTGTTTTTCCATACTAGGTGGTGGTGGTGGTGCAGCAGGAAATAGAAAAGTTAATTCAGGTATTTCTGAAGCAGCTTTCCAAGCATCCATTCCTGCTTTCCAAACTTGAGTTTGAGGGGTTAAACCTTGCTGTGATAATTGATTAATAGAAAAAGGACCTAATTGTTGATTATTCTGATAAAGATACCATTGACCTTGAGATGGTGGTGGTGGTGTCATAGGTAACTGTTGTTGAGGTGATGATTGAAATTGCATTCCATTCATCATTTGATTAGCTATTGCCATACCCATACCTAATTCCATTCCAGCATTGCTAGTACCTGGTTTTTGGGCAGATTTTTCAATTGCTTGAGCAGTTTGATATTGAGTATATTGTTGCATATTTCCTAGTAAACCCATAGAAGCTCTCTTATCAAGAGCTGCTTCAACTTCAGCAGGTAAAGAAATATTTTCAATCAGAAGTTGAGTTAACTCAATTCCCACTTGAGCAAAATCTGTTTGAATAGCTTGACGCACTTGCTCTCCTAAAGAACGATAATGAGAAGCTAAATCAAACAAAGGAGTTCGATTTTCTCCTACCCAACTTGCAAAGGAAGTCATAATCATATTACGAAGATGATCGCTAATTTCATCAGTTTGAAAAAGTCCATCCGTACTTACTAATTCTTGTAGTAATTTAGAAGGATCGTTTACCCTAAAACTATAGTTTCCAAAAGCTCTAAGTCGAACTGGTCCTAATTCAGGGTCTCTAATTGTAATGGGATTAGCTGTTCCCCATTTAAAATTAGTAAAAACTTTAGTACTAAAAAAATATACTTCTGCTTTAAAAGGAGAATTAAAACCATATTTCCACCCTTTTAATGTACTAATAATTGGTAAGTTTTGAGTAGAGAGTTCATACATTCCTGGCGAAAAAACATCAGCTATTTTACCTTCATTAACAAATACTGCTACCTGTCCCGGACGCACTGTTAATTTTGCACCCATTTTTATTTCATTTTTATGTCTTTCAAAACGATAAGAAATTGTATTATCGCTGGAATAAAGCCATTCTATAATATCAATAAATTGACTACTAAATTTATCAAAAAATCCCATTTTTTAACTCCTAGATAGTAATTTTTTCAATCTATCTATATTTGATTTTACCTTGGAAATATTTGATTTTTAAGATTTAATAAAAATTAATATTTATTTGAATCTAAAATAGCCCATTTGTACCCAATCTAGATAACTTGTGGTACATAAACAGCTATTCCATCTACTATAGTAAGAAATTTTTCTCAAGTTTCAGGAAAGCGATCGCTCTTTTTTGTAGTTCAGACTAATTTGCTGAAATTACAGCAGTTTTGGAGTTGATGATGTACAAAGTTTTACGAGTTTAGTAAATAGGGAATAGAGATTAGTATTAAACTTTACCTCACTATCCTCAAAAGTGCTGTAAGTAAAAATTTTTAGTCAAATTATTTCAATACTCAATCAATATTAGAGCCAAGAATATGAAGATAAAAAATGTCAAGTTCGACCAATTTAGCCTAATAAAATTATTATTAGGCTTGTTTCCTTTATTAATGTTAATAGCTTGTGGAAGTCAATCAGAAATAACGCAAGAAGCAGTAATTTCATCAGCGCCACCTGCACCTGTACCGCCACCTCCAGCAACTTTAAATACAACTCCTCAAAGCTCAAGATTTTCTCAATTCAGGGAAGGTGCTACTAGAGGAGGAGGTACTAGAGGGCGTCAAAAATCAGCAGATATGGCTCTAACACAAACTGCTCCTAGTTTTTCACAGTTTGAAACGGATTCTACAGTAGAATTAGAATCCTCAAATACAGAAGAATATAACCTCATTAATGACAACCCTTTTAAAATAGTAAAAAATAATCCCCTCTCAACATTTTCGATTGATGTAGATACGGCATCTTATAGTAATTTACGTCGCTTTATTACTGAAGGTAGACTACCACCAAAAGATGCTGTAAGAATTGAGGAATTAATTAATTACTTTACTTACGACTATCCCCAACCAGAGGCTAATCAACCCTTTTATATTACTACAGAAATATCTGATTCTCCTTGGAATTCTCAACAGAAATTAGTTCATATTGGCATTCAAGGCAAAGATATAGTTACAGAAAATTTACCCTCTAGTAATTTAGTATTTCTCTTGGATGTTTCTGGTTCGATGAATACACCGAATAAACTACCCTTAATCAAATCAGCTTTTCAATTATTGGTAGATGAACTAACAGAAAAGGATACTGTTTCAATAGTTGTTTATGCTGGAGCAGCAGGAGTAGTTTTACCTCCGACAAAAGGCAGCGAAAAAGATAAAATTCTCGCAGCAATTAATAATCTAGAAGCTGGAGGTTCCACTGCTGGAGGTGAAGGAATTAAACTTGCTTACGATCTAGCTAAAAGGTTTTATCAATCTTCAGGAAATAATCGAGTTATTCTGGCAACTGATGGAGATTTTAATGTGGGAGTTTCTAGTGATGCTGAGTTGGTAAGAATGATCGAAAATTATCGAGATGAAGGAATTTTTCTGACGGTGCTTGGTTTTGGTACGGGTAATTTTAAAGATGCCAAAATGGAACAGTTGGCTAATAAAGGAAATGGGAATTATGCTTATATTGATAATCTTTTGGAAGCGAAAAAAGTGTTAGTGACTGAGATGGGAGGAACTCTACTAACTATTGCTAAAGATGTGAAAATTCAAGTGGAATTTAATCCAGCAAAAGTACAAGCTTATCGTTTAATTGGTTATGAAAATCGACTGTTACGTTCTCAAGATTTTAATGATGATACAAAGGATGCAGGAGAGTTAGGTGCAGGACATTCGGTTACGGCACTTTATGAAATTGTTCCTGTGGGAGTAGAAAGTAATGTGAAATTGCCAGAAGTTGATGAATTGAGATATCAAGATAATCAAGTTGACCAGGCAGCTTATAATAGTGATGAATTAATGTTGGTTAAGTTGCGTTATAAGGAGCCAAAGGGTACAACTTCTGCGTTGATAAAACAGCCAGTTGTTGATAAGGGAGTGAGTTTATATGATGCTTCAAATGATTTTAAATTTGCGGCTGCTGTGGCTGAGTATGGAATGATTTTGCGAGAGTCTGAATATAAAGGTGATGCTAGTCTTAATGAAGTGTTGAAGTTGGCAAATGAGTCGAAAGGTTTAGATTTAGAAGGTTATCGAGGTGAGTTTATTAATATGGTTGAAAATAGTCAGAAATTGATGGATAAAAAGTAGATGACTGAAATTTCGACATAACTTACCCAATTTTAGATTAGTATACACCAAAATTTGCGACTTTTATCGGTAGTACATCAGAAAAGTGTGGGATAAATAATTATGTCTTTCTAACTCCAAGGAGGGATATAGCTGCTGCTAGGCGGGCCCAACGACCTTTGTGCAGCAGTATTTTCTTTGGGACGGGTGAACCCAAATCCAATTGAAATAGGCGATCACCAACCTATATGAACCATTGGTCCTTTTTGAGAAGCAGCTTTTACCAAACTAACTACTGTATATAGGCCAAATTCACTGTTCGACTAATGCCTCTCAAACTACTGCCCTCAAGTTGAGCTTGTAGAACCATGCGCATCTGTTCAGGTTGAATTTTTCAGAGAATATACACCGTGTCAAAAGTAGAGCGTGTTTGCCCAGCATTCCGCAGTCAAAGTTTGTAGGGCAATCAACAGTATTAAAATAATTCGACAAAAATCGACATACTTATACACAGGACTTACGCACAACCACCATATCTAGTAGGGGCGAATGGCATTCGCCCTCTACAGATAGCGTTTTATCTAAGAATTTGCGTAAGTCCTGATACATTTATTGTGACATAGTGTATATATGTCTAACTTATTAACGGTTTACATTAGCACTGCCTCTATTCCTGGATGTCAATCTCTTTAAGTTTTTTTCTAAACTTCTGGCAGCTTTCGCACTCCCCTTCCCCCCAGACTGTATCACAGTTATTGCAGTGAGCGACTCTATACCCTTCAGGACTAAAACGCCTCCGCTTACACTTTAAGCAGCGACCCTGACCTAATACTTTGTCACATTTAAAACACCATCTGACACGAGGTCTAGATATTCTCACTTTTCCTCGATTCCATGGAAGCAGATATGGTTCATCGCTAAACTTCTCTAATGCCTTTTTTAAAGCCTTGATCACTTGCTGGCGCTTATTTTCTTTTCGTAGAGCAAGTGGTAATCTACTATACCATGTTTGGAGTAGACTGTGATCTGGTTTCTCCTGCCAGTTCGGAGATATTGATATGCGAGAACTTGGGTTGAGTTTTTGAGAGTAGAAATCAAGACAGAGCTGAATCTGGCTGATTGACCAAAATCGGAAGGTAAAACCACAAACGTGAACATAATAAATGAACTCGGGAATGATGGCAGGATCTGGAGAAAACTCAGGAGGAGCTGCATCATCTAACATCGGACAATCAACTAGAAACGAGGGGATCGGGCGACTACTTGGCTTCCATCTTCTATCCTGAACTCTTAGTTCTTTCCAAATCCTTGCCATAGTGTATTGAGAAAATTGATTTCTATAAATACTCTAGCACTAAACTTAGTAATAATTTCTTGCTCGTCAGTTCTAAAATAAACTGCCGTCACCATTATTTTGCAATCATCTTGTATCATTAATTTGACATTTTCATCAGCATAAGAAAATAATCTATGTTGACCATCAATTACAGAAATACTTCCATACTTTTTAGGAATATACAAACAACTATTACCATCTCCATCTTTCATATATTTACATTCTTTAGATAGAATAACCAAAACATTAGATGGGAAAATAAAATCACACTCAGTTAATAAATTTTCTCTTATTTTTTTTAATTTATTGGGATTTAAAGGTCTTTGATAATTATAAGTTGAACTATTCTGTAATGAAGGAAGTTCATCTTGTCTATATACATGAACTATATCTAGTATCTCGTATGGCGATATAGTAAATGTATATAAATCTAATAAAGGAGCATCGTTATCTTCATATTTTTTACTAATTTGCTTATTGGTACTTCTAATTAGTTCATGGTTTTTCTCATAGATTGAAATAGAATTATGTGTCCTATGATTGAGAGAAAATTTATTTAAAAAATAGTTTCTAGTCCATTTTCCTATATTTTTAGAATATTCAGATAATCTAATAAAATCTGATTTATAAAAAATAACTACATCTTCTTTAACTTGAGAGAGAAAACTTAATAGGAATCTCAATTATAAATTCCGAACCTACTCTCGCTTGAGAATTGCAGTACAATTTTCCATGATGTTTTTCAACAATTAATTCTTGAGAAATTGACAAACCTAAACCTATATTTTTTTCCGTATGTTTAGTAGTAAATAGAGGTTCAAATATACGATTAGATATTTCTTCAGTCATGCCATAACCATTATCGGTAATAGCAATCTCTACAAAATTATCTTTTACTTTTGTAGTAATTAAAATCTGTGGTTCAAATGGTTGATGATTGATATTTTTTGTTACTAAATCTTCGTGTTTCTCCTCCAGTGAATCAATAGCATTAGTTAAAATGTGCATAAAGACTTGATTCAATTGTCCAGGATAACATTCTACTTTTGGTAAACTCCCATATTGTTTAATCAAATTAATATCAGGACGACCTCCTTTACCTTGAAACTGATGCTGTAAGATTAGAAGTGTACTGTCTAAACCTTTGTGAATATCTACTGCTTTTATAGATTCTTCTTCTACTGTAGAAAACTGTTTGAGCGAACGTACTACATCTTGAATTCTTTCTGATCCTGCCATAATTGACTCTAATAATTTTGGCAAATCTTCTTGAATAAAATCTAATTCTATATCTTCAATTTCTGACTCAATTTCTGGCAAAAGACGAGGATAATTTTTTTGGTAGATATCTACTAAATACAACAAATCTTTAACATCTTTTATCGCATGAGCAATATTGCCAGAAATAAAATTAACAGGATTATTCACTTCATGGACAATACCTGTAACAAGCTGCCCTAAGAAAGACATTTTTTGCTTTTGAATTAACTGAGTAGTTGTCGAGTTTAGTTTCTGCAAAGTTTGCTCTAATTGATAAGCTTGTTGCCGGAATTTTTCCTGACTATTGCGTAGTGAAGCCTCCATCTCCAAACGTTCTGTAATATCTAAACCGACAAAGACTGCAGATGGTAACGATACTTCATCACGATAATATTTTTGAGCAACTATTAGATAAGTTCTACTATTTCCTCTAACATTAGTTTTTACTTCTTTGGCATAATTCCAATCTGGTTTAGCAAAAAATTCATAAACAAAATCATTAAATTCTGGACTTGTTTGCAAAAATCCTACTTCTTGATTAATAAAAGTTTCTATGGGTAAATTATAAGCATTAGCTAAATGTTGATTAACTCCTATGTATCGCAGGTCTGCATCTACCCATGAAACTAATCCTGGCACAGCATTTAAAACAGCTTGCAATTGTTCCTTAGCTTCTCGTAAATGTAGATTAATATTTCTTTGCTGAGAAATTTTACGCACAAAAACACATTGGTATTCTTTACTCTGAAATTCTAAATAATTAACATTAACTTCTACAGGTAAAATATTGCCTTTTTTTGTCAGAAAATTAGACTCCAATCTCAAAGAACTTTGATTTTTAACTTCTTGCCAATGAGCTTGCCAAACTTCTGCTGATAATTCTAAGTCTATATCGTGAATTGTTAGTTCTAGTAATTCAGATTCCGAGTAGCCAAGAAAATCACATCCCTGTTTATTTGTGTAACATATTTGTCCATCAATTGTTATCCAGAAAATAGCATCAGCAGCATTATCTATTGCTAACTGAGTTAATTCTAATTGTTGTTGAAGTTGTTTGTCTGGTGTTATTTCCTCTATAGATATAATCAGGCCACCAATAACACCTTCATCTGTATGCCAAGATTTGACATTCCATTTTACCCACTGTATAAGTCCATTAGGAGCAGGAAGGGTAATTAGATGTTCTAAATCAAATTTGTCAATCATACCCAGTAGGCATTTTTTAGCTTGTTGATGCCAAGAATCTGGGAGATTAGGAAACAGTTGATAATGATAATTACCAATAATTTCATCAGATTCAACTTGCCAATATTGTAACCACATCCCAGAAGTTGCTAAGTAGCGCATTTCCTTGTCCAGCATTGCTATAGCAACAGGTATGTGTTTGATAAATTGGCATAATTGATGGTGACTTCCATGTATCTCTGGATATTGATGACTCTGGGGAAGGGTTGAATGACCATCATTAGTTGCTTTAGTTGCTTTTGTTGGCCTTTGTTTCATTTTTGAAGTTTCTTCCCTAGTCTGATTTGCTGTTTGTACTGTCAGATTGTACATAATCTCAGTTTGATAAATTAGGGGGTGTTGAATATGATTGGTTTCACCACCTCTACTATCATCTTTTTAAAACTAACTTGTCTATAAATGCAAGTTGTCAAATCTTAATTAATAGTTAATTTTTATATTAAGAATATCTCAGTTGGAGAAGTTAACTATGATTTTTTTTAAATAGAAGAATCAGAAAAATATTTATCAGACTTCTTCATAAATTCAAAAGTTATGAATATGAAATAAGTAAATCAAAAATATAATAACTACTAAATAAAAAAGCAAAAATAACTCTCAAAATAGATTGACTATCAGGATTATTTTCTATTTTCTGTATATTTTTTTTTACTTCAGGAAATTGTCAAAAAAAAGGTAAGCATTCAGCCGTCAGCATTCTGCAGGAAATGCTTACAAAAAAAGTTGATTCAATCTAAAATTCACAAATAGGCCACATCAATTACCTGAATATTAAGTGTATAGATGGTTGAATATAATTTAAGCTACATTTATTGTTTTCGGTAATTTCCCACTAATACATAGTTATTTGTCACTTAATCAAATACAGGTTTGAAATTTTTATACTGAACAATAAATATTGAAATGGACTTTTTCATATATTATTAATTCTTGCCAATAAGCCAATAAAAAAAATCCTATATTTTTTATTATCCAATTTTTATGATTACTTTACCTGTAAACATTTATAAACTCAATTCTAAGTATATTTTCCACTTAGAATTATAATTCTCCTCTTTAAGATATTTTAGCAACCTTTTGTGTAGAAACTAAAGTCTACATCAAAACTTTATAAACCAAACTACATTTTACGCAAATTTACACAAAGCAGTAAGTAAATTCATACATTAAATCTACTCTACCTTTGCGTAAAATAGCTGGATCTAGCCTTTCTTTAGTATTACAGGTCATTAAAACAACTAATTTCTGTTTCAGATAAATCCCTGATTCATCTACGACACTTTGATATAAAGTACCATCTAGCAAACTGAGAATATGTTCTGTTTTATTATTAGTTTGTGCAGCTTGAAGCGAGCGGTCTTGAGCTAAATTATCTGCCTCATTGATAATAATACAAATTTGTTCTAGATATGTTGGTGGTACAAAATTCTCTACTGCATCATGATCTAATATAAAAATTACATATCCTAAAGGAACTAGAACTTCTTTTGCTACTGCTTGAGTCCAAGCTGTTTTACCTGTTCCTGGTTTTCCACTTACTAATACAGCTAATTGATTTTGTTCTAGGATTGCTTGTTGTACTGTATCAGTAAAATTTTGAATATCTTGAGGAAATGTATTGATCAGAAATTGACTTTGAACTTGTCCTATACGACATTGATAACCACTTACCATCACTGCCATATTATAGGTTGATTTTCTTACAAGTGGTGCTATATCTTTAGCAATTAAACTGTAGTAACGTCTACCTTTATCATAAGATTCTATTTGTAACCAACAGGAATATTTTGACCAATAAGCATATACTGTTCCTAAAGTTTCTAGACTTTGCCAACTGATAAATCTTTCTATCGGATAGTAAAAATTTCTTTCCATGAATGACTGGGTAATTATGTCAGGTTTACCCAATAAATCAAGTATTTTAAAAATAGTAATTTCCTGTAGTCTATTGAGTATGTTCTCAATAGCAATAGTGTCTCTAGTAATAGTGCGTATCACAGGTGTTTCTACACTCAATACATCTTGATAACGATAATCTGGAGCTGGAGGTTGAGGAGTTATATAGTCCCAAAACTCATCAAATTCATATCGTGTATTTTCCGAAAAAACATTTAATATATTCGCCCACCAAGGAAATTGATGACGACCCAAAGCATCAGCAAGATCGCTCACTATATCAAGAGTTTTTTGACTGAGTTCCCAAGGATCGTTAGATAATAAGTGCCATAGATATTCCCAATCAAAGTCTCGGTTAAGTGGTCGCCAACCAGCTCCTAATAAACCTTTATTTTGAGGATTATTTTGTTGATAATTTTCTTTGCTGCCGAAATATTCTGTTCCCATATTTTGTCAAAAATCTACTTGAAGAAGGAGTCAGGAGTCAGGAGTCAGGAGAAAAAATTGCTTATGGATTTGCTCCCCCAAACAATTTTGAGCACCGCGGGTGAGGTGTGGGATATTATACCAGTTTGATAAATCTTTGCTACAAATATTTAGGTTACCGCTTAGAAGTCAGGAGACAGAATGAATAGGTTTTATACCATTCTTTATGTAGTAATTTATCTTTATTCGTCCAACAGATATTTTCTATAAATTACTTTAATACTGCTTACTATTTGTAACATTCTTTTTTCACGCATGGTATTAAACCCACAAAAGAAAAGATAAATAAATTCCTTTTGGAAATAGTCTTTATATCATTCAGTATTCAACTTTCATAATTAATTTGATACTTGATTAATGTCAGCATTTCCTGCGGAATGCGGAGCAAACAGCTATTAGCGGTCAGCTCTCAGCAATAAAAATGAATGAAGTAAAAATTAGTTTAACTTATACTACATTTCCCACTCATCAATTGAAGCACAAGAAAGACTTATTTTGAGTTTTTAACCATACAATTTAAGCTAATGAAGCTGATAGCTGAATGCTTAATGCTTAATGCTTAATGCTTAATGATTAATTACTTTGATTCTTTTCTCATTATTTGTAAATACTGTGAGGGAACTTCATCAACTAACCAGACATGATTTGCAGAAAAGTAAAATTTATAATCATCTTTGTACATGGCACTCGCATCTACAGCAAATACTGCTGGTTTTCCTTTTCTTTTCCCAACATTTATAGCAGTATTAATATCTTTTGATAAATGAACATGATGTCGAGACATTTTTTGTAGACCAGTCTGTTTAATCAAGTCAATTAAATGATTTCCTGTGCCATGATAAAGTATATCTGGAGGCTTTATTGTTTCTAGTTGCAAATCAACTGTTAAACTGTGTCCTTGATTAGCACGAATTAAAGTCCTAGTAGAGTCTAAAGAAAAGCGTTTTTTATCATTTTTTTCTACAACCTCATTTAATTCCATCTCAGTTATAGGAAAGTTATGATTTTGAGATTCTTTCAACAGTTCTTCAATAGCAACCCAACCATTGACATCAAGTTTTATTCCTATTTTATCCGGGCTATGTCTCAAAACCCAACTCAGATACTTGCTGATTTTTTCTATATGATAATTATTCATATTATTATTAGACTTCTTGTAGAAGCTAGGGAATAGGGAATAGGAAATAGGGAATAGGGAATAGGGAATAGGGAGATAAAATTGTTGATTTCAGAACTTGAATTAATTTAATTAAAACTTTTGCCACAGGTATATTCTTATAATTCGTTATTTTTTCAAAATTAATATATTTATTTTTGCTTGTTCAACTGAGCAAATTAGGATAGCTTATACTGTCTAGAAAATCAAATACAAAAGTAAAATTAATCCCTTGTAATCCTATTATATTACATTAAAAATACAAAAAGTGTCAAGGATAGGTAAAAATGATGTAATCTTTTTGACTTTGATGAGCTAATACCAATTGGGAAAAAGAATGTTACGGATAATCAAGACAGTAGGGGTTTCCTGGCCATTCACCCCTACTTGACAGGAGATTTTCCTTAGACTAAAAAGATAAATTATGACCTAATAAACTGAATACTAATTATTACAAATTGTTCAAGATGACTCCCGTTATAATCGTTAGCTTTAACGGTGAGATGAATTTTAACCAGAAAAATAATTGAGCAATACGCGCGCAGATTTTTGGTGTTATAATTGTAATCAATAGCCGTGGTGCACACGGTCTGAGAAAAAGCTTGTGGAGATAGTCTGACAGGGGTGCAACTCAATTTGTTTGATTTGTTACCTAGCCCGAGAATCTGTGATACAATAACCTCCCGTTAGAATCGCGAGATTTAACGGTGAGAGTGTCAAAAAACAGCAACCAAAAGAAAGTTCTCTTGGTTGCTCAAAATCAGATATTATTTATAGTTCAAACTCTATAGACACTTATTACACTGTAGAAGCTAACTGTGGACTAAATGCTTCCTTCAGTAACTCTACCTTATCTGTTTGCTCCCAAGGTAAATCTAAATCAGTACGCCCTAAATGACCATAAGCAGCAACATCCTGGTAACAACGACCTCCTCTTTCCGCAGGTAAGTTTCGGAGGTTGAAAGTCTGAATAATTCCTGCTGGACGAAGTTCAAAGTTTTGTTTAACTACCTCTAGTAACTTATCTTCATCTACTTTAGAAGTACCAAAAGTTTCAATCATCATGCTCACAGGTCTTGCTACTCCGATCGCATAACTAATTTGAACTTCACATTTTTCTGCTAGACCTGCTGCGACAATATTTTTTGCTATGTAGCGACAAGCATAAGCTGCGGAACGATCTACTTTTGTAGGATCTTTACCAGAAAAAGCTCCTCCACCATGACGGGAATAGCCACCATAAGTATCAATTATAATTTTACGTCCTGTAAGACCACAATCTCCCTGTGGACCGCCAATCACAAATTTACCAGTGGGGTTGACAAGGAAACGAGTTTGTGAATCTGGCTTAATCTCTATATCTGCAAATATAGGTTCCACAACATACTTCCAGAGGTCTTCTTTAATCTTTGCTTGAATTTCTGATAATTCTGTAATTTCCCCAATTGTAGCGGCGTGTTGGGTAGAAATTAAAATTGTATCAATACCAACAGGACGACCATCTTCGTAAGCAATAGTAACTTGGCTTTTGCCATCTGGCCGTAAATAAGAAAGTTGACCAGTTTTTCTAACTGCCGCTAGTTGACGACAAACGCGGTGCGCCAAACTGATAGGTAAAGGCATTAATTCAGGAGTTTCATTACAGGCGAAACCAAACATCAAACCCTGGTCTCCTGCACCCACTGCATCAAGTTCTTCGTCACTTAACTGCTCGCGAGTTTCTTGGGCCTTGTCTACTCCTTGAGCAATGTCTGCAGATTGCTCATCTAAAGCCACTAATACTGAGCAACTATCTGCAGAAAAACCATTTTCTGCATAAACATAGCCAATATCAGCAATTTTTTTTCTAGCTAATTCTATGTAATTTACTTGTGCCTTAGTGGTAATTTCACCAGTAATTAGGACTAACCCGGTGTTAACTACTACTTCAGCAGCTACACGACTCTGAGGATCTTGGGTCAGTAGAGCATCTATAATTGTGTCAGAAATTTGGTCGCAAATTTTATCTGGATGTCCTTCAGTAACAGACTCAGAAGTGAATAAGTAACGACTAGACAATAGTAGTTCCTCCTATATTTTTCCAGGCATTAGCCGTTCAATCAACTTCAGCTTAGGGGGTTAGGTTGTAAAAAATAACTACTTTCTACTATCTGTGAAGTCGGATGATTTTAAACGGCCTCACCTGAGATTATTTTTACTTGTCAATACATTTTTTTGGCCAGAAGCAGAAAATTCTAAATTACTTTTTACAGTCTCTAAGCTAAAAGTTGTTTTCTACTATAACAGGCGTTGGTTATGCAAATACACAAATAATTAGGGTTTGCCGAAAAAAGCAGAGTGTGGGAAATGTGGGGAGCGTAGGGAGAAAGAGAAAGTAGGAAGAATCATTTTACCTGTATCTTTCTGTGCTTGTCTGCCCAAAGTCCTAACTTTTTGGTCACTCAAGCTGAAAACTTGGCACTTTTTTTAGCTCCAAAAAGGCTAAAACTTTATATATATCAGTGCTTTTAGATTCGGTCGGTAAACCCTAATTAGGGTTTGCGCTCAAAAGTCTTTTTGTGAAGGTAGGGAGTAGGGAGTAGGGAGTAGGGAGTAGGGAGTAGTTAAGAGTCAGGAGGAATGGGAGTTATAGAGGAGGTAGAAGTAACAATTATCTTTTAATTTTTCTGTCCTACTCAACTTTTTCTGCTAACTTTTTGCGCCTTTTTGACCTCAAAGCTGCTACAATTTGGGGACTAAAAATTGCTTTTAGCAATATCAGTCAATGCTTTCATATAATTTCAGCAAACCCTAATTAATCTCGTAGCCAAGTAAATGTCGCGACTTGTATATATTCTTTTTACCTAAGTATTGCTCAGAAATGAACCCAATTGAGCTGGAGTGGAAGCATCTCAAGAAAGATGAATTATCAGGTCAAATGTTTGATGACAAGTTAGATCTTGCTTATGCAGTAATTGACGGTATTCAAGCTAGGGGAGAAAAGGGAAACTACAGTACGGAACGTTTTAAATTTTACTCAAATCAAACTGCTTAAAATTTCTTTACATACTTTGGTTTTTTTTCACCGACTTACTTAATTTCTATTTACAATACTTTGATTTCTTCTAAATGGGCGATCGCTACATCTGCTCCCTGTAAATAGTTAACTTCTGACTTGCCCCAACAAATTCCGATACAACCTGCTGCTCCTGCTTTTTTAGCCATTTCTATATCCATGGGAGAATCTCCCACCATTAACACTTTGTCTGGTGTAACACCTAACTTTTGGCAAGCTTGTAAGAATAGTTCTGGATCTGGTTTACTAGGACCATCATCAACCCCCATTTCTAGTTGGATATAATTGTTAAGTTGATAGTATTTAACAAAATTTTGTACTGCTTTTGTGGAAGCTGCGGATAATATGCCCAGTTTTATACCTTTTTCCCAGAGATACTTCAGCACTTCCATACTTCCTGTAAATATAGGAGAAGGTTCAGATTGTGGCAAGATTTTTTCAGCTTCCTCAAAAGTCTCTTTGGCAATAGCTAGTGACTCTAACCATCCTCGACCTGTTTCAGCAATATAAGCTGCTGCTGCAATTTCATTTTCTCGCCTACTTCCAACTGCCATTAATCCTGTCGGGTTAAGACTTTGTCCATCAATCCCAAAAGACATTAGTAATGGTTCTCCAATTCCTGGTATTTTGGCATCGATGAGGCGAGCTAGCTTTTGTCCTAAATTTCTGAGAAACTCTTGGGAGTTTTCCAAAGTGCCATCTTTATCAAAAATTATTGCTTGAATATCTGGGAATATTACATCTCGGCAGTTAATAGCTACCATTCTTTAAAATAGGGAAAAATATATTTTTAATTATTACTAGAGTTTATTCTGATTAAGAATATCAAGTCAGCAGGATATAGGGAGTAGTTATAAGTTATTTTTGATTTAGTTATTTTCTAACTTATTCTTTTATTTACTCCCTATTCACCTACTAACCTCAATCTACTTATTCTACAGTTGCTGCTGATTTTTCTTCATCTTCTGTTGTTTCTGCTGTCGCTTCAACTTCAGGTGCTTCTGCTGCTTCTGTTGTTTCTGCTGTCGCTTCAACTTCAGGTGCTTCTGTTGTTTCTGCTGTCGCTTCAACTTCAGGTGCTTCTGCTGCTTCTGTTGTTTCTGCTGTCGCTTCAACTTCAGGTGCTTCAGCTGCTTCAACTTCAGGTGCTTCTGTGGTTTCTACTGCTGCTTCAACTTCAGGCGCTTCTGTGGTTTCTACTGTAGCTTCCACTGTTTCTTCAATCGTCTCTCCCCGTTGTGCAGCCAGCATTTTTTCTCTAAACTTAGCCGCCATTTCTTCTGCTTGGTCATATACCAGTTGTGGATTTTTGACCATTGCCCCTGGTTCTGGTTCTAGTTGCTTAGTTGACAGAGATATTCGGCCTCTGTCAGAATCTAGGTCAATAATCATAACTTTTAGTTCATCATTGACTTTTAGTACACTACTAGGAGTTTCAATATGATCGTGAGAAATTTCTGATATGTGCAATAGGCCACTAACACCACCAATATCAATAAAGGCACCATAGGGCTTAATACCACGAACTGCTCCTATAACTACCTCTCCCACTTCTAAACGATTCATCTTCCGCTCAACTAAGGCGCGACGATGACTTAGAACCAAGCGATTACGTTCTTCGTCTACTTCTAAGAATTTCAGAGGCAATTCTTCGTTAAGTAAATCTTCTTTTGGTTTACGCGTACTAATATGTGAACCAGGAATAAATCCACGCAGTCCTTCTATCCTAACTAAAGCACCACCACGGTTTGTTGCAAATACTTGTGAGCGTACTGTTGCATCTTCAGCTTGTAATTGTCGGACCCTTTCCCAGGCCCGCATATATTCTATTCGTCGGATGGATAAAGTTAGCTGTCCATCTTCATTTTCATCTGTTAAGATAAAAAATTCTCTTGTTTCATTTGACTGTATAACTTCTTCAGGGTTTTCGACCCTATTGATTGACATTTCTTGGATAGGGATATAAGCAGCAGTTTTTGCTCCAATATCAATCAATGCTCCTCTTGGTTCTATGCTAAACACTGTTCCTGCTACAATATCTCCAGGACTAAAGTGATAGTCATATTTATCTAATAAAGCTGCAAAATCTTCGTGAGTAAAGCCAACTTCTTTGGCCGGTGTTTTCAAATTTGTCATGCGTTATAGTTTCTTGGGATTTCTCTCCTTAATGTTTTTTACTTGCCTGATTAACACTCTCACTGTTAAATCGCTTGATTATAACGGGAGACTTTTGTGAGTGCTGACGCAACTACGCGTTTTTGGTGCGGAATGCTACGGAAACATATAGCGGAGCTAAACACAAATTCTAGGTCTAGGTAACAAATCAAACAGGTTAAGTTTTACTCATGCTACTACCATCTCCACAAGCTTTCTTGCTCCATCTTTACGGTTAGGAGACTTCAGCGCAGGGGGTGCGCTTTTCTCGGGCGGTGTGCCCGGCCACTATTAACCCTCTACTTCTGATACTGGATTGATTCGCTACCACTCAATTAATTGGCTGGTTAAAATTTGCGTTGGGGCTGTCTGCGTGGGTTTACCGGGCAGTTTATACCCCTCGTCTCACCGCTAAATTCAAAATTATACCGGGAGTCCTCTTTCAAGATTATTTATAGAGCTAAAACTCTAATGTCATTATTGAGGCATTCTTGCACCTAGATATTAATTACAAAGCTCTTGTACTGCCAGGACATCAGCTCTTAGTGAGACCTTTAAAGTCTTTTGGCTAATACTTCTTGCCTAGTTATGGGCTTTCACTTCATTAAATTTAGGTCAGTCTCATTCAGAGTTAAACTTCATCTCAAGTCTTAAAGTCCTCTGGTCTGGTTAAGAATATCATATAGAATATAGATTTTTCCAGCAAAAGCTAACCCTAACCTACAATTATTACTCAAAACAATTTATTTTACCATAAACTTTGATGTTGGTTTTTCATTAACCACTTGTTATCCCAACAGTCCTAACCAATAGTTTTGTATGTCTTTTAGGACAAATATCTTGCAGATTATTGAACCTGATATCTAATAATTTGGTTCGCTTAAGTTACCTAATTCTTTTCTCTAAGTAAGTTTGAGGCCACATTAATTTATTGATCCACTATTCTTTTAACTAGTTCAGCTCCAAAATATCTTGAACTTACTTACTGTTATAGTTATCATCATTAAATTTAAGATGAGGTTGCACAAGAAGCAGGGGTTTCAAAATCAATAGCATTTGTTTTTGGAGAAACTTCAGAACTTTCTAGATGAGTAGAATTAAAATCTAAATTATTTTTTTGATTTTGGAGATGGTCTAAAGTATCTACAAAATCTCTAATACCTTGAAATTTACGATAAACAGAGGCAAAACGGATATAAGCAACTTCACTAATGTGAACCAATTTACTCAGGACAATTTCACCAATTTCAGCGCTGGTAACTTCTCTCTGGGATCTACCCTGTAGTTCAACTTCAATTTCATCTACAAAAGCTTCGAGTTCAGCAGGTTCAATACCAGTTTTTTCACAGGAGCGGATAATACCTCGGAGTAATTTCAACTTGTCAAAAGACTCTTTTTTACCGTCCTTTTTAATCACTGTTACTGTAACAAACTCTATTCTTTCATAAGTCGTGAAACGATGCTGACAGTCCAAACATTCCCGTCGGCGTCGGATACTCTTACCAGATTCAGCTGAACGTGACTCTAGAACACGACTATTTGTATGTTGGCACACTGGACATCGCATACTTTAAATTTCTTAGACATAAATTCAGACATAAATATTCTATCCTAAATTAGGCCAATAGTAACTTATTTAAACTTAGAAGAAATGAGTACTGAGTTAAGAACTCAGCACTCACATATCATAAAAAAAGCAATTTATTTGATAATAAAACGATCAAAACTAATTACTTTCCAATTCTGGGAGGATCGCGGAAGGCGATCGCAAAAAATATCACACCCAAGGCCAAAGCCAATACTAATATATAAGCTGCACTTTCCATAAGGGAATTTCCTGAAGATCCAGTTCTATATTAGTTTACCAGCTGAACGTAAATAAAAGTCCAACGAAAATACTTTGTAACTTTTATCAAAGTAGTCGTTGGACTTTTCTCGAAAATTTGAAGATGAGAGATACCTAGTTGTCTTAGTGGTTTACCTTTATTATTTGTTAAACCACATTCGCTTTAGGTTTCCTTCCTACGAGTACTTAGGTCACCCAATTTCTGGAATAGACCAAACTCTACTTGTTCCTCTAAGTCTGGGTCAATACCTGCGAATACGTCGCGGAACAATGTCCGACATCCGTGCCAAATATGACCGAAGAAGAATAGCAAAGCAAAACAAGCATGGCCATAAGTAAACCATCCACGAGTGCTAGTCCGGAACACACCGTCAGAGCCTAAAGTTTCTTGGTCAAACTCAAAAGGTTCACCTAACTGAGCTTTACGAGCAAACTTCTTAACATCTGTAGCTTTAGTAAAGGTTTGACCATCAAACTCTCCACCCACTATGCTAACAGTTACACCCTGTTCCTCAAAACTATATTTTGACTCTGAACGACGGAAAGGAATATCAGCCTTGACTACACCATCAGCATTGGTCAAGATAACTGGGAAAGTTTCAAAGAAGTTTGGTAGACGACGCACAAATAATTCCTCGCCATCCTTATCCTTAAATATTGGATGACCAAGCCAACCTTGAGCAAGACCATCACCATTATTCATTGGGCCGACACGGAATAGACCACCTTTGGCAGGGCTATTACCAACATAGTCGTAGAAAGCCAATTTTTCAGGAATAGTTGACCAAGCTTCAGAAGCAGTTTGACCTGCTGCTATTTCAGATTGAACGCGACGATCAATTTCTTGCTGGAAGTAACCGCTGTCCCACTGATAACGAGTAGGACCAAATAATTCAATCGGGGTAGCCGCACTGCCGTACCACATTGTGCCAGCCACAACAAAGGCTGCAAAGAAAACTGCTGCAATACTGCTAGAGAGGACTGTTTCAATGTTACCCATCCGCAATGCTCTGTAGAGACGTTCTGGTGGTCTTACAGATAGGTGGAACAAACCAGCAATAATTCCCACAATTCCAGCAGCAATGTGGTGGGCGACAATGCCACCAGGATTGAATGGGTTAAACCCTTCCGGTCCCCAGGCCGGGGCTACTGGTTGAATAGAACCCGTTAATCCATAGGGGTCTGAAACCCACATTCCTGGACCAAATACTCCTGTCAAATGGAAGGCTCCAAAGCCAAAACAGAGTAGACCTGATAAGAATAAGTGAATACCAAACATTTTTGGTAGGTCTAGAGCAGGTTCTCCGGTACGTTGGTCAAAGAACAGCTCTAAGTCCCAAAAAACCCAGTGCCATACAGCAGCTAGGAACAGCAGACCAGAAAGAATAATATGAGCTGCTGCTACACCCTCAAAAGACCAGAATCCAGGGTTAGTAGCGGCTTCTCCAGTAACACTCCAGCCACCCCAAGATTGGGTAACACCTAGACGTGCCATAAATGGCATGACGAACATTCCCTGACGCCACATAGGGTTCAGGACTGGATCGCTAGGATCGAAGATTGCTAGTTCATAAAGGGCCATTGAGCCAGCCCAACCTGCTACTAGAGCAGTGTGCATTAGATGCACGGAAATTAGTCGTCCTGGATCGTTCAGAACAACTGTATGTACTCGATACCAAGGTAGTCCCATTGACTACACTCCTCCTAATTAAGTGATGTCTATTCTGAAAGCTTTTTTCTTTTGTTTGTTATGCTCTTGTCTAAAATTGTCTTAGTTTTAGTCCAATAGTCAATATAGTTACTGACAACATGGCCAATTCTATTCAAATAGGAGCATAAAAATTAAAACTATTTCAAGAATTGTATAGAGTTTTTAAGTTAATAGCAAGCAAACATTACAAAAGGAAAAAGTTGATGATGAATATTCAGTTAGATCAACTTTTGACTTTCAACTTAAGCCTAATGACTTTAGCTAATTTGACAGATGGCTGAGGTAGTACAAAGATATTCCAAGACTTTTTCAGAATTAATCAAGCGAGTCAACACCACGTTGCCAATATTCTGACTAGAAACAGACTTTTGAGCTTCAGCAGTGGGGTAAATCTCTACCATCAATACTGGATCTTCGACTCGATGCAGCCACATTTTTTCATTTTTATCCAAAATACAAAGATTCATTTTTTCAATATCTGGTGCTCGTCTCCAAGCTGTTTCACTCCAGAGACCGCCGACAGTCCAAACTCTACCTACGGCCCATCCCTCTGATAAGAAGAAGTATTTCACAGACTTTTCTAAACTTGAGTAATTTATCAGAAAGTTTATCAAAGATTAAACCTTCTTTATGTTTTCAACTTAAAAGGTTCAGGACTTAAGATGTACGCTATATGTAGCGTACATCTTAAGTTTAGTTGGTAAAGAAAAAGAAAATACTATTTAAAATAGTGTTAATGGATAGTTTATCTGCTACTCAAATACTGATGGCTGTAATTGATAATCTAGATCAGATTTATTATTGTCCTCTCAAGAGTAATCGTTTAGTCGATGATACTGGTGGTGTAAAAAAAATATCAAAATCTGGGAACATTTAAGTTGGATTCAAGGGGAATTATTATCGGGAAAAATTATAAAAATCAAGGGTTTTCCTAGGGATAAAAAAGCGAGTGCGTAATTCTGACTCAAGATAGTCAAATTATTTAGGGGTACTGTTAATAACAGAACAGAATTTATTGTGACTAATGATTTAAATAAATCTGCTATAGATGATAGCGTAGCTCCTCTGAAAGAGGCTGTATAATTTGAGTATCAAACTAGGTGTAAAATTGAGGAGTTTCACAGGGAGTTCAAGCAACTAACTAGACTTGAATGTTGTCAAGGCAGTTCTACACAAATTCAAAAAAATCACATTGCTTGTGCAATACTGCCGAGTGAATCATCTGAAGAATTTAGCATATAATTTAGGAAAAACTATTTATCAAATTAAGAATGGGTTATTATGAAAATATCTCACTTAGGAACTGAAATATCCAACCATAAGAGCTGATTTATAAAGCAAATATTAAGAGATTTAATTCTTTGCAATACAAGGGTTTTAGGAGTTATAGCCCAATAATACCTAAATTTCTGAGAGTTAGATTACATAAAGGTTTTAGCTAAGTTTACAAATCAGCTCTAAAAATGACAGTTATTTAACTTTTTCAAGATTGGGGATTTAGTTAGTAAATTGAGGCTATCTGATTAAAAATCGACTAACATTTCGGTTACGCTACGCGACATGAAAAGCGGAGCGAAAGCCTCAGAAATCCCCAAATTTGTTATGCATTATACCGCATTTTTGCCTGATTCCTGAAATCTTGAGGCGATCGCTAAATTAGTAGGTGCTATATGCTATATATATTGTCTTTGGGTAAGTCCTGAGGTGATTAAAAAAAATATATAGAACTCTTCATTCCTGGATCATACAGTCAAGTGCAGTGGAAGTCGCCCGCAGTGTTATCCATAATGCCAGATTTGATTATCACTAGAAGTTTACCATGATTCATGTAGCAATTAGAGCGATCGCCACAAGGGAAAAACCAATTTCCATCACCTGTTTTCCAACTGACAAATACTTCAACGTTGCTATCAATCCAATTTTTTTTCACCACAGGGAACCTGCTGATATTGTTATATCCTCCATTGTAATACCCAATGCCTCATCACGACAAAGGAAAGCTGCTAGTTTGCCAACTTCTTGTGGTTGTATAATTCTCTTCTGAGGATAGCTATGCTTGATTTCCTCTAAGTATTCAGCAGCAGTTCGACCTTCAATTTTAGCAAGTCGTCCGATCATCCCTTCAGCTAATTTAGTTTCTACCCACCCTGGACTAATTGAGTTACAAGATACTCCATAAGGTGCGCCTTCCAAAGCGACACAGCGAGTCAGTCCAAGAATTGCTGCTTTAGAAGTACAGTAGGCAGCGTGAAGCGGAGCACCTACTGAAGCAGAAGTCGAGGCAATATTAATAATACGACCCCATTTCCGTTTTATCATTCCTGGAAAACATAGCTTAGTAGTGCGATAGATACCATTGAGATTAATATCAATGACCTTATACCACTCTTCATCAGGATGATTGCACATTTGATGCTCATAAGCGATTCCAGCAGCATTGACAAGAATATCAACTTTGTCAAATGCTTTTATTGTAGTATCATAAAAAGCCTGGACTGAGTCAGTTGAGGATACATCCAGATTCATTACTAGAGCTTTAACACCTTGTGACTCAATTTCACCCCGGCATGAACTCGTGGTAGCAGAACGAGAACCGACTGCTACATTAGCTCCACTTTGAGCTAAAGCAATAGCAATAGCTTTACCGATACCAGATGTACCACCTGTTACTATTGCTATGCGATTTTGAAGAAATTTTGCTTGACTCATATTCCTCACCAACTATAAGCCTAAGAAGCTAATTTTACAGAATTTTTGAGAATAGTCAGGTATAATTTAAGACTAATCTAAACCTTGCTGATTTTAGGAACCTCCGATGTTGAGGTGAAACCTATTTATGTAGCAATTAGAGCGATCGCTGTAAGTGCAAAAACAACTCCAATTAGCTGTTTTAGGGTCAAAGTTTCACCGAAGACAATTAACCCCAGAGCAATAACTACCAAGGGATAAAGAGCTGATAGGGTAGAAACAATTCCAACTGAGCCTTTGGAAACAGCTTTGATATAAAATAGCACCCCCAAAAAGTTGAGCATTCCGGCAAAAATTGCCAAAAGACTACCTTTGGGATGAATTTCCAGCCGATCGCTTAGATTGTAAAAAATTAGTAAAGCAATGATCGCTCCTCCTAAACCCTGATATACAATAGCACTCCTGCTACTAATGTACTGAGCAGAAAACCTAGGCAAGAAAGCCCAACCTCCCCAACAAAAAATTGCTGCTAATGTTGGTAAAAACCATTCTTTCATAACTTCAAGTCTCTAGTATTGAGATCGACTCCCGTGGAAAGATTTTCAAAAAACGCATCAGTAGCGATCGCTTCCGCCACGCTTCTGACAAAACTTACTTTCAGTCAATCAATAATTTATTTATCTATAAAATAAATAATGTTTATCTATTTGATAATATAAATGGAGGTTAAAGCAAATTTGGGATATTTTCAGATTTTTTTTAGCTTCTGTTTTAATAATTATTAATATAGTTAGTAAGATTTAATAAAGTTTTTGAAGATGCTCGCTCATGACAAAACTTTTTAGGATAGTGAAGTAAACTTTTAAATTAACTTTTCCTATAAGCATTCAGCGGTTAGCTATTAGCTATTAGCTTTCAGGAAATATCTAAAATTTCCTGCCAAACAATGTATGGGTTGATAACTCAAACCCTCGTTTTTTTACTTCAATTTATGCCTTGAAAATGTACGACAAGTTAAAAGATTTGCTTGACTTATAAAAGATATGATAGCTGATTGCTAATAGTTGAATGCTTACCATGTATGAAATCTCTTTATTTCTCTCATTTTTCTAACAGATAAATTATTTTATTGATAGTGGGAGTCTTAACTTTTTTATCAAAATTATAGTCTTTAAATTTATAGGAGTCAGGTAGGGGAGCCGTCGGATTGGCGACGTACAGGAGTAGAGAGAATTACAAAGATGTAGTAGTTATGAGGATTGAAGATTTTTTTTATGTCCAATTCCCCCGGATTTGATATTAAAGATTAGTGTTGTTTAAAGTCCGGAAAAAGCTCCTTTATAACTGCTGAGTCCCGATCAAGTAATTATACTCAGCAACGCCCTAATCTTCTATTGCCTATTCCTTAAAATCCTAAAATTTTGTACCTCATTAACTCGAAAACTGCTGTAATAATAGACAGGGAGAACCGACTACTTAGTATGCAGAACAAAAAATTGTTATTCAATCCGCAGTCGATTTTCGTAAAGTTTTTGGTAGTAAGGTAAACAAAATTCATAGGCTTTCTTAAGGTGTTCGCTATCTTCAATCTTTACATAATCCTTTTTTTCTCTTTCTTTAAATCCTTGACTAGATAATACATAATTATGCCATCCCCCTTCCCATTGATTGATTGCAGGTTGAGGCTCAGTTTTCCACTCTAAAGCTTTTTCAATAAATGGTATACCTATAACATCACAATAGGCTTTAACAGTTGCTTTAGGTTTCTTTACTAAATCATCCGAATCAATTACTACTGGAAGTTTTCCACTAATTTCTTCAGCCATTTCAAACAGCTTATATAGTTGAGCATATCCAGTTTCTTCTAAGGTAAAATCAGACCAATTGTTAAAAAGAGATGGCAACATTTTTTCTGGATGTCTAATCAGAAAACTATTATTAAAATTAGACAAAAACTCTTGATTAGCTACAGGTGCAACCTGGTAACTCATATCTTTAATAAAAACTGGCTGCTTTTCATTTTCTTGCTTTAATCTTTCCAAAATACAACTAAAATTGTATTGGGGATCTGGTTCTATATCTGGATAACGAGTAGTATTACAACGTTCTTCAGAGTAGTAAAAAGATTTTCCAAAAGGTTCGTCATCTACGAAAAAATCTCCTCTTTCCCGCATCATACGCTCAAATGCAGTGGAAGTTGAGCGTGGTACTGCCCACAAAGCTAATATTTTTTTCATTTTTTAATATCCTTCTTAGTTTACTTTAGTTTAAAATCTCTTAATTTTGTCTTGCTTATCTCATTCTTCTAACACAGCAATTATCTTATTAATTGTGGGAATATTGACTTTTTGATCGAAGTTATAGTCTTTAAATTTGGCAACTATTCTATCACTAGGTTGATAGGAATTTTCATTGTCAGACACCCAACTACTTCCACAACCCCAGCGAATAACATCAACTAATAAGTCTTGACTTAATCCTATATTCTGACCTAATTTATAAGCCTCCTGTAAAATAAGGTAATTGATATATGCCATTAACTCTGTTAGAGTTTGAGCAATTTCTTCTAAGGGTTCTTGTAATTTCTGCTGAGGTCTATCATAGTTGAATTGATAGGGATGAGGTTTTATCCGACCAAAATCATCTTTAACAAACTCATTAGAATAAACATAGTTCCGATTTAAACCATAGGGGGAAGGTGCTGTAAATCCTGGTATTCTCAAATCAATGTTATTCTCATCTTCAACTAATTTAGTTACAATGATGTAGTTATCAGAAAATTTATATGTCTCTCCAGCTTGCCGATATCTAGCCTCAATAATTCTCCCTAGAGGTAAAGGAACATTGAATTCTTCAGCTAATTTCACAGTTAAATCACTATCCTTAGCTGCAATTTCTAAACTACAGGAATTGTCGTAACTGCCATCAAAGATAAATGGAGATATTTGTTCTGCTGCAAAACTATTAGCTTGGGATGCTTTCATAAACTGCCACATCCAATCTAAGGGAATACCACAGGTTTTAGCAATGATCAGCACTTCCCCCAAAACAACTATAGCAGTATAACACAGTAAATTAGTCAAAAGCTTCACAGCTTGTGCTTCACCAATTTTACTCATCACGAAAAAGGATATTTTGCCTACATCATTCAAAACTTCCTGACTAGCGTCAAACCCCTCTTTATCTCCACTAACATAAAAACTCATGTTACCAAAATCTACCCCCATGTGGGATAAATTACTCACAGGAGCTTCTAGACTATAAACACCTTTTTTCTTAGCTTCCCCAGCAATATACTTGGTATTATGATAATCTGTGGTTGAAAAATCAATCCAAGTCGATCCAGTTTTCATTCCATTCAAAGCCCCATTTTCCCCTAATATATTTTCTGTAACATGATGGGGTAAAGGTAGATTAGTGATCAAAATATCAGCATTCTGAGCCACTTCTTGGGGACTATTACACCAAACTGCTCCAGCTTCAATTACTGTTTTAGCTGCTTCTGGATATTTATCATAAACTTGCACAGGATACCCTAATTCTAAGAGTTTAAAAATCATAGGTCGTCCCATATGACCTGTTCCAATATAAGCAACTGTAGCTTTGTTTTTCATCTCAAATTTTTTCTCACTTACTTTAAGATTATTTGTTAAATAAGTCAATTCATTTTTCGGCTTTACGCTCAATCTCAGAAAGGTAGTTTTCAACAATTAATAATTAATAATTACCTCTTCTTTTCAAGGAGAGGATTGACTCAAAGGAATCTTTTTATTTATTATTCCCTTCAAAGGGGAGGCTTTAAACCGCAATTTTTCGGTAAAATAGAAGAAGCAACTAATTTAATTAAGACTTTTCCCGGCTGAGGAATGGGTTTTGGTACTTGGGCATATTCCAGTTTTTCCATTTCTCCATACCCTTTTAGAATAACAGCTTTCATTAATTGTCTTATAATTACTATAATTATTTGTAGCTGACTAAAAACTTGCTATCAATAATCTGATATCCTTGATTAAATCCAGCATCAATCAGCGCTTGAGTTGTCTTTCCCCCATCAAAAACATAAAAACGGCAAAATTGCTCGCTGAGAATTTCCCCACTAGCTTGAGAAAACACATACCATTTATCAAGATAATTTCCCTCCTTCTTGATTTTCTGCTCATAAAAAATATCATCTTTAATTTCCTTTTTATAGTTGGTATGACCTCCCTGAATTCCCAATGCTAATAATCCACCCTCGTCTAACTGACTGTGTAACTTTGCCAGCAACTGCTGATTTTTTTCTGGATCGATTATGTGGCTAGAAATTCTATATTCTCCATCTTCTTCCAATATACAAATAACACCTCCAGTTGAAACTATAGCTTCAAACTTTTCCTCAATTTCAAATTTTATAATATCTTGACAAATCAACCTAACATTTAAATTTGCTAATCTATTCTTAGCAATTTCTAACATTCGGGGAGAAAAATCAACACCAATAATCTTATAGTTTGCCAAAGAAAGCATTTTTTCAGTCAGTAATCCAGTTCCTACACCAATATCTAAGACTTTTCTTCTAGCACCAAGTAAGTTGTACAACGTATTACTAAGGGCATCAAAGTCAAAGTATCCACTTGTCAATAAATTGTCATAGTAATTGGCTATCCCAATGTACTCATTAATCATTCATTTATTCTCATTAATTATTCCTCTGCTGATTAAATCTCAAAGCATTTACAGATCAAGGTAAGTGCCTTTTTAGATATTGAAAAAGTGCCTATTTTTCAGCTATTCATGCTCAAAAAGTCAGCATTTTGGGCATTAGTCGGGCAAAAAAATTACTGCCCCTACTCCTTAAAAAGGACTTTTTCAGCAAACCATAATTATTTTGAAGGTAATCCAATTTATAGTAGGTAATGAAATATTTTACACTACTCAAACAGGATTGGTATATTAAAGCTTAATTTGTGGAAACTCAATAATTTTTATCTATCTATAATTAAACTAATTCTTTCGCCCTACCTGCCCCTTCATGGGTTTCCCAAATTGACACAAAATTCTTCAACATTACTTCTTTAGAACTAATTTTTTCAGTAGTACCAAATGGCTCAATTATTGTATCAATATTAGGATAAACAAAGAAGGGAATTGATATTCGAGTTGCATCAGAATTACTATGAAATACTTCATGGGGCGTACTGACAAATAAACCTTTTGTCCACATTTGCAAAAGATCCCCTAAATTAATCACAAAAGCGTCTTCTACGCAGGGAGCATCTATCCATTCTTCTTTAGTATGAACTCTCAAAGAAGGCTGGGGAAAATATTCTTGAATTAAAACTGTAAATATGCCATTATCAGTGTGTTTTCCTGCTTTTCCCATCCCCGCAGGATAATAAATCGTGCGCTGGATTAATGTCGGTTCTGTAAAATATCGATCGAAGAAATTTGCTTCTAATCCTAAAGCTAAGGCTAATCCTTTTAATAATTTAGGAGTTACCTTTGTCATTATTTCTTTTTGTAGCTGATAATGAGAACTAGCAAAACCTGGAGCTACACTATCATCAGGTATAACTGTCGGACCGGTAAAAGGTTCCTCAGATAGAGGTCTTTCTATACCTAAATCGAAAACTTGTTTGGGGTCAAACCCAATTTCTTTATTCAGAAATTCTCCATACAAAGGAACGTAACCCCTGCAAGTTTTGGGATAAACTTTTTGGATATCTTGACGGTAGTTTAATTTAACATCTTCAGGTAGTTCAAAAAAATTCCGGGATGCCTCAATAGTTCGATTGATTATTTCTGAGGAAACTCCATGTTCTTTAAGATAGAAAAAACCATGTTCGTAGCAAACATCGTACAATTTTTTGATTTCTTGAGGGCTAGCTTTTTCTAATTCTGATAAGGAGATAATTGGCAGACTTTTCATAGAATCAATTTTATTTACCTATATAGTTCAATTTTACGTCTGAATTGCCACAATAAAAACCATAGAGTTAGCTAATTTTTGCTTTCCTCTATTGCTAGAAAATAGTTAAGGTTTTGGTAAAACCTAGGGAGTTGATTCTATCAGGTTTCCTGTTTGACTCTTTTGCCCTATTATGGAAGTAATAAGGGCTATCTTAAAAGTACTAAGACTAATTCAAAAACAGTACCCGAGCGAAACTTTTAACAACCTCCTGTTCATAGAGAGAAACAGGAGTAGTGCTGCATAACTTTTCGGGGTGGAAAAATTATCAGAATCAACATCCTAGGTAAAACTGGCTGCACGTGATCGCTAAAGCTATGTAGTTAGCTTTTTCTTGGGTAGCTTTCACTCTTCGCTCACAGCAGCTTGTCAATTAACAAACTGCAAAAGCCCAATAATGCGCCCCTTCTTCGGCAATATATGGACTATCTTTAACATGGTTGACCAATTTAACTTTACCTTCCTGTTGGTAGCAGTCGCAAACTGCTTGGAAGTTAGTGCTATCATAATAGCTCTTGCGAGTACTTACTACTACCCATCCTCCTGGTTTGGTAATGCGGATTAGTTCTGACAAAGCAGTTGGTGGTACATGACCTAAAGTGAACACGCCACAACAAACTGTCGCATCATATTGGTTGTTCTCATAAGCTTCATTTTTTTTCGTGAGGTCTATTCCACTTTCCAAAAAATTATAAACACCTGTCGAGCGAGCTTGTTCTACCATTCTTTCAGACAAATCAGCTCCATCTATATTCTGATAACCTTTTTGCTTGAGGACAATACCTACTAAACCAGTACCACATCCTGTATCTAAAATTTTTATCTGACGATCACTTGAGTCTACTGTTTTCAACCCATTATCGCTTTTTAGTGTTGTCAAGAAGTTGACTATGTATTCTGGCCCTATATACTGTTCATTGGAGACATCACTGTCATATGCAACCGCCCATTTGTCGTAGTATGTTTGGAGCTTTTCTGCATCACCAGACAGAGTATGAGCTTCTTTTATTGCGTCAAAACTCTCGTTGTCTTTACTTTTTACTGCTTGATTCATTGTTTTTATTCCTAACTACACTATATTTTGTCTGATTTACTATTTTCATATTAAGTTTCTAGCTCGTGTCCTGTTAATTACACATAGCTAGTTAACGTTTGAGGTGCTATCGAGCTTTTGCTAAATTAAACTCTCCCTCAAAATTTTTAATGCTTTACTTACTCTACTGAAGTCAGTCAAACCTAGCCAAAACTGATTTTTTGGGAGACTAGCTTTGGCATTGTTTTGAAGAGTACTAGCATACTTTTTTACACTAGCAGTGGGTTCTCATTTTTTTGTTCCACAGTCTTAGTAATCTGCGGTATATCTACCCACTACAAGTTATAAAGATTCAAATACTTGCTACATCTTCCTCTTTCACAGAGGATTGTGGGTATCTTCTGTAGCATGATTTTTCGTCTTTAAATACAATAACTAATATTTTCACAATTTTTGATTCACTATCAGTTACTATTACTAATATATTGCTTTCCTTAGTGGTATTAAACTTTAGGGTTTTGTTCGCCGTTAGCTGCTTTCTACTATTAAATCCCCGTCGCTACCAGTAGTACCACTAACTAATGAAGAACAATATAGTCCTGGTATTAAGCGCGAGTGATTTTAGCTGATAAATGAATCCTCAAAATTTATAGCTAGCTAGTTAAACTATTTCTCCGTTCTTAGAAACCTACGATTATCTACATAAACCTATGATTTTCGTGCTGATAATCTGTTCTATTCCTGCTTCAACCTGGCAACGTCGGCGTTATCCAGTCTGCAAGCTGTCACGGTCGTTTGCTGCACAACGCTAGCGCGAAACGCGGAACGCGGAGCGTAGCTCTCACTGACCGCCATAGCTAAATTTAGCGCTGCATTCAAATCTCGTTTGCGCTAGCATTGCGGAGCAATCGCAACTGAAATTGCGAACACTGCAATTTGATTACGCGCTCTAATAAAAACAGAGACTTTTTAACAGTTCCACACCTACTGCAAGTTTTAGAACTAGGAAACCATCTATCAACGATGATTAACTCAGAACCATATAACTCACACTTGTACTCTAACTGTCTACGAAACTCATAAAAACCCATATCAGTAACGGCCTTAGCTAGCCTGTGATTTGCTATCATTCCTGATACATTAAGGTCTTCACCCACCCCTCTAGCTCCCCTCCCGGGAGGGGATGGGGGTGGGTTGTGGTTTTTAGCCAAATAGGTTGTTAGTTTATGCAATGTATCTTTCCGAATACAGGATTATTGGAATTGTGATTAAGAATGTTTCTAGTTAGCCATAATCCCCAATTCCAAGCATGGCGAGCCACACCTGCGTGTTTAGCTAGTAAGGTTTTTTGTTGGTTATTTGGGTGCAGTTCAGTTTTGAATCCTAGTAGCATAAAATCAAATATAGATAATCAGAGATTATTATAGATAATACCAGATTATAGACAACAGTTAAAAACCCTCATACCTACTATCTCCCCTGGGACTTGCTTGCGAATGATTGCTATTGGCGATCTTCTTGTGCTAGTAATATATTGACTGGTATTTCAATTTTTTTTTACCTAGCTTTACTTGCTGAATGCTATCTTGTTAGATCAGATTTTAATTGTATTGAGTATTCAATACTTTGCTGAAAAGAGAGCATAAGGCAAGCAGGTTGTCAACATATAACTTTTTCATAGCTAATTGTCCCTATTTTAATATGACAAAGGACTTCATGTTGATAGTTTTTTTAGTTATTTCAAGCATTGCATTAATTTAGCTTAATTTTCGCCTTCTATTATATATATAATATATATAAAATATCATACTTTCTAGATTACGCTACTTACGCCTGTTGCGAACGCTGGTTTTCTTGCTTTTTTATCTCTTTCATCTACTTTCGTCTGGTTGCCTTTTTCAAGTAGTTTGAATATGATTGGACAGCCTATTGTACCTGTGGCAATGAATGAAACTTTAGTTTGATTTTTCATCAAAAACTTTCCTGATTTAAGGATTTAACAAGTTTAACAGTATCAAGTTTAATTGAGAAAGTAACTATCGTCAACAGTCAACTTTTGGCTTAATTGCTGATAAATGGGAAGAAACTCTGGTATTACCACATTTGAGTTTCTATCCCTGATAGTTTTCCTGTTGTTGCTTAGTTTTTGATGGTATTAGACCACTAACCTAATTTCGGCCTTTTGGTCCTAAACCTACTGCACCTGCATAAACTGCACGATCGCCTAACTCGTCCTCGATCCGTAACAGTCGATTATACTTAGCTACTCGTTCGCTACGACAGAGAGAACCTGTTTTGATTTGACCTGCCCGTGTTCCTACTGCCAAGTCAGCAATAGTTGTATCTTCTGTTTCTCCCGAGCGGTGACTGATAACTGAACGGAAACCATTACGAGTTGCTAAGTCAATAGTTTCTAGAGTTTCAGTCAGGGAACCGATCTGGTTAAGTTTAATTAAAATTGAGTTACCAGCACCCATATCAATGCCTTTTTGTAAACGAGAAGGGTTGGTAACAAATAAGTCATCTCCCACTAATTGAATTTTGCTACTTAATTTTTGGGTGAGCTGTACCCAACTGTCCCAGTCGTCTTCATGTAGGCCATCTTCTATGGAGACAATGGGATATCGATCTACTAAACTAGCTAAATAATCAATCAATTCAGTGGGAGAATGAGTTGCGCCGTCGTAAATATAGTTACCATCTTTGTAAAATTCGCTAGCTGCTACATCTAGGGCAAGAGCTACTTGTTCTCCTGGTTTGTAACCAGCTTTCTCAATCGCTGCAATTAATATATCTAATGCTTCTTGGTTTGAACCTAAGTTGGGAGCATAACCACCTTCGTCTCCTACTCCACCTAGTAAACCTTTGTCTTTGAGAACTCCACTTAGGGTAGCGAAGACTTCTGCACCCCAGCGCAATGCCTCTTTAAATGAAGGTGCACCCACAGGTACGATCATAAATTCTTGAATGTCTACGTTATTCGCAGCGTGAGCACCGCCGTTAATGACGTTCATTAGGGGTACTGGAAGCAGACTTGCTTGTGGGCCACCTAAATAGCGATACAATGGCATACCAACAGAGTTAGCTGCCGCTTTAGCTGTTGCTAGGGAGACCGCAAGGATAGCATTTGCTCCTAGGTTGCTTTTGTTAGGGGAACCGTCTATTTCGATCATTTTGCTGTCAACTAAGGTTTGGTTGAGAGCATTAATTTTGACTAGGGTGGGGGTAATTTGTTCTTCTACGTTTTTGACTGCTGTGAGTACCCCTTTGCCACCGTAGCGTCCCTGATCTCCATCCCGAAGTTCATGAGCTTCAAAGCTACCTGTAGATGCACCACTAGGTACTTGGGCCAGTCCAACTATACCGTTGCCTAGGTGGACTTCCGCTTCAATTGTTGGACGACCACGGGAGTCGAGAATTTCTCTGGCGTGGATTGATTCAATAGCTGTCTCCATATTTTTTCTTCCTTATTCTGTCAAGTTTGATGGTATTGGCTAAATGCTAATTACGGGTTTCTTGTGCTATGGGGAGTCACCTTTGTCAACCCAAATTAGCAAAATTTAGTATTTCCACTGACAGAATAGAAGGTTAATCCGGCTTTTGAGCTAGATATCAAAAATGTTTAATAATTTTATCAATTCTCTTTCTATACCACTAATTTTACCTAAATATGTAATTTCATATATTTTTTTAATAATTTTTTAAAATATATTTAATCTCAATATTTCTATTCGTACTCATATCAAAATGATGAGTTTTAGTTGAATATTAATGATGAGTTAAGTTTTAAAAATATACTTTTTTTGACTAGAAAAAATTGATTTAATGGTTTTATATATGCTATTTTTATTGGGATAAATAACTCTATAAATTTATAAAATTCTTACTTTAAATTAAGGACATTATACGTATTTTAATCTTTTTTTTTGCTAAAAAAAACTTGATTTGCTTTAGGTAGTATACTTTTTATAGGGATAGGAAAAATAGGATAGCTGTTGGTTTTGCCAGGTAAATAGGGGAAAAGGTAGTAAGGTAGTAAAGATTAAGACGAGGCATGAAAAACTACTTTTTGATCGGCAGATTTGGTATCAGGAAGATTTAACCGCTTTTTGAATCAAAAAATAAAATTGTAAAAACTTAATACCAAGTTAATATGAAGTTGCATAGAATAATATTTTAATCAGAGTGAAATGTAGATCGAGACAGACAAGTTAATAAATTTCATAATTCTGTGGAGTCTCACATAATATTGGTATAACACCTAACAGCTAATACCTAACACCTAATTCTGTAGAGTCTCACATAATATTGGTATAACGGCAGAAAAAAAATTAGTAGTCATGAATAGAGTTACTTATAGAAATATCAAAAGTTATACCAAATTCAAAAAAGTATGGTCATAGTCTAGAAGAAGGGAACAAGGACTAGGTAACGTGCATCTCGGAACAGAGTTCTATCACTAATTAGGGTTTGCTGAAAAAGTCTTATGGGTGAGGGTAGGAGACAGGAGACAGGAGACAGGAGACAGGAGACAGGAGAAATGGGAATGAGCGAGGAGGTAGGAGCTAAGTTTTGTCCCAAGATTGTTCTGCTCAACTATGCGCCTAAAATACGCTCCTTTTTGAGCGTGAATAGCTGAAAACTAGGCACTTTTGAAAGACCCCAAAAAGGCTAAAACCTTTATCTGTAAATACTTTTAGATTTAATCAGCAAGCCCTAATTATCCGGACTTGATATATAGCGCTGTGCGCAGGCAACAGGCAACAGGCAACAGGGGGGATAAATTGCCTATAATATAAGACTTTTAGCTATTGGGCATCTCCTGCAATTTGTAAATATACCAGCGCTCATTGCTATAAGTAAAGAGATTTGCGCTCCTGTTAATTCTTAGCTCCTGATATCAAATCCGGTAGCATCGGTATAAAATCTTTTGAAGTAGGAGTCAGGAGTCAGGAGTTAGGAGGGAAAAAATTTATGAAGATTTGGTAATGGTGAAGATCAAGAATGTTTTTATACCGAATTAAACGGATTTGATATGACTCCTCCTTTTGCAACAGCCACTATAAAAAGGTAGTCCTGCATAGTAGTGGTAAGATAATTTAAGGATAGAATCAAAAGTTTTTTGATAGTTAGATAATATTGCTAAGGCTTGGGAAAAAACTTATTGTTGCTCGGAAGTGATAGAATCGTTATGATTAACTTTATCTCAACGTTGGCAGAAGACCTGCGCTCTCAGGTCACCGGAGCGTCGGGATGAATGCCAATCAATATTGCGGTTTCACATATTATCTGTTGGGTTCTATAGTAATTATTTTGGTCAAAAAAACAGGGGTGGAAGCATCTTCCTCCCTTATAGCACCACCCGCAAGTCAGATAGGGGAACAGTGGAATTGGTGAGGTACAGAAGTAATTGACTGAGGAGAGAGCATTTATAAACTTCCTAACCTTTGCCTTTACTACTTTACTAGGCGTTGTTCACTCCCATATACCATTACGCGACCAGGACTACTAAACCTAAACCCTAACACCTACAACCTTCTTCAAACCAACTTGCGATCAACAACTGAAATTGTTTATTTCTAAGCTTTAAATACAATTGCAGGATCGATACGAGTTACTTTTTGAATGGCAAAGAAAGCTGACCCGACACACATAAAAACAGTTATACCTAGCACTCCAAGTGCAGACAAAGGTGTAATCAAAATAATAATTCCTTTGCCTGCCACCCAAGTACTCAATCCTAAACATACCAACATTCCAGGGAGATAACCTAAAACTGCCATCCAAATTGCCTGCTCCACAATTACTGCATACAATTCTTGATCAGATGCACCCATTGCCTTGAGAGTACCAAATTCCTTCAGGTGGTCAGACACAGATGAATACAAAATCTGGGCAACCACTACTATGCCTACAATTACACCTACTACTGCACCCATTCCCAAAACTAAACCAATATTTGTTCGTGCCAACCAAAAAAATCTGGTTTTCTCAGATAGTTCATTTTTAGTGTAAGCATTGGTAGCTGGCATCGCCTCTTCTATTTTTTGTTTTAATACTTGTAAATCTTCACCTGGTTTAGCTTTGACTAATATATAAGCGATCGGATCTGCTACTTCTAAATTTTTTGGTGCTGGTGTTTCTTTCAATTTTTGAGTGGGGTCTTTTTTTTCTACTACTTTTGTACATTGAAGATTTCCTGCCCCTACAACTTTGCAGTTAACTTCGGCGTTAATACCTGCACTAATATATGTGTTAGCGTTTTCTAGGGATGTAAATAATAAGGTACTTGATACAATTGACTGAGTACCTTTGGTAACTGCGACTAATTTTGCTGGTAGGGAACCTGCGATCGCCATTGTTCCTACTCCTTCTGCAAGCATGCTAGATAGCCTACTTTGGTCGGCCATCACAGCGAATGGTTGTTTCAGGTCACTGACGTTACCCTCAATGACTTTTCCTGGGTTAAACAGTTGTCCATCTGGGTTAAATCCCACCACCATTAATGGACTCATTTCTCCATTCTGAGGCCGCCATCTGACTGATCCTAAAATCAAAGCTTCTGCTCGTTGGACACCTTCTATAGTTTTGGCTTGATTCAATTGACCGTAAAGTAAGGGGTCTGTCAGCTCGAAGTTGACCATTTGATTAGAGGCGATCCAAATATCTGCTTTGGATTTATCTATTAGTAGGGTTGTGGAACGAGCAAACCCATTTAATATGCCTGTTTGAATTGTCACTAAGCTGACTGCAAATAATATCCCTGCTTGGGCTACTATAAACCGAGGAATATCTTCTAATAAATTTTTGCGAGCTATAGAAGCCATCTTGTTTTAGTCAAAACTACTAATAGATAGGTTTACCAACAATATATAGCAGGCAACAGGCAACAGGCAACAGGCAACAGTGAGAAAAGTATTTCTCTGTCTTACAGTTCATCATCAATCTATGTCCTAACTAACTCGTCCTTTGCTATAACAATATCAATCTGATCTGCTCTGAAGTGTTATACAAAACTCACAACTAAATACGGTAAAAGTATTTCGATCCACCTTCGGTTGAGAGAAGTAGTAAGTAGAAAATCAAAGATCAAATCTTTCTCTTTGGTCGTTGGATTTAATATCTCATTGTTTACTCCTTGTTTCCTTCTGCCTTTGTTTCTTGCTTTTTAATTTCTCTTTGTTTTGCTAATTCTTCCTGATGTAGCTCTCTATCTTTAATTGTTAGTAATTCTGGTATGGTAACAAATTCATAACCTTGTTTTTTCAAGCCAGCAATAATATTGGGTAGAGCTTCAACAACGTGACCTCTTGGGCCACCACCATCATGTAGTAAGACAATTCCACCATTGCTAGCTTTATTCAAAACTTTTTTAGTAATTTCTTTAGCTGACCTGTAATACCAGTCTACGGAATCAGCAGACCATAAGACTACGGTGTGTTTCCGTTCTTTGGCGTAGTCGGCTAAACCATTCACTAGAACACCTCCTGGAGGACGAAATAGATTGGTTGTCCTGCCTGTGATTTTGTATATCAGGTCTGCTGTACGTCCAATTTCACTTTTGATCCGGTCTGGACTCATTTTACTCTTTTTAGAAGGGTGGTTCCATGTGTGGTTAGCAATAACGTGACCTTCTTCTACTATTTTTTTGCCTATTTCTTGACGTACGTTTAAATGTTGGCCGACTACGAAAAAAGTTGCCCGAATATTATGCTTTTTGAGAATATCTAATATTTGTTCTGTAGTTTTGTTCCACGGACCGTCGTCAAAGGTTAAGGAAATAACTTTCTGTTTGCTATTGAGAGTAATATTTTTAACTGTTTGACTTTGGAATCTTTTGGGGACACTAAAGTTAAAGGTTTTTAATTCTAATTCCCTCAATTTTTGTTTAGTATTATTAATTTTTTTGGCAACAACAGAACTAATTTTAATTATTTCTAATGGAGTTTCTTTGCTATTTACCGATTGATTGATTGTCTTTGTACTTGTTGCTGTTTTTACTGTATTTGTATTTGTTGCTGTTTTTACTGTAGTTGCTTTTGTGGTTGTTTGTTGATTTGTCCAGATTTCCATGGGCAATAACATTCCGATTAAGAAACTTCCACTAGCAGCTATTACTGTTGCTAAAGATTTTCCTTGTCTGGATAGCGAACTTAAGTTTGTCATATTTCTCCTACACACCTTGTGTCATTGTGTGAAATTATTCGGTAATTTTTTCAAGTTCAAACTTTTTAATTTTTAGGTACTCTAACCATTATTTTTATTTTGAAATAATAGCTATTATTAAAAAAAAATTATTGAGAAAAATAAAATACTTGATTCTCCTCCTGAGTTTAATCTAACTAATCTTAATCTACTAAGTATTTCCCGGATTAAATGAACTATGGTAGTGGATTTTTTTGTCTGTAAATATCTACAATTTTTTGAGTAACTTCAGCTATGCTTAAACCATCGGTGCTAATTTCTATAGCATCTAGAGCTTTTCGTAAGGGAGAAATTTTCCGGTTAGCATCTTTTTGGTCTCGTTGAATAATATCTTTTTTTACCTGTTCTAAGCTGATATTAGTTTGACCTTTTTGTTGTAACTCTAGCAGTCGCCGTCGCGATCGCTCTTCGGCAGAAGCTGTTAAAAAAATCTTTAGTTCAGCATTGGGAAATACATGAGTACCAATATCTCGTCCTTCTGCTACTATTCCTCCTTTTGTTCCAAATTTTTGTTGTTGTTCTACCATAAAATACCTGACAGTTGCCTGAGCTGCAATAGCTGAAACATGATTTGTAACTTCCCTGCTCCGAATTGCTGTTGTCACATCCTGGCCATTGATCGTGACATGGTTATTTTCAGGGCCATTAAAGCTAATCTGGCATTGACTGACTAATTCTGCTACTTGAGGTTCATCTTCTACTTGGATACCAGCTTGTAAAACCATCCATGTTACGGCTCGATACATTGCCCCGGTGTCCAAGTACAAAAGTCCTAATTTTTGTGCGACTAATTTAGTTACTGTTGATTTGCCAGCTCCAGCAGGACCGTCAATGGCAATTATTGGTTTACGGTTTCTCAAAAGTATATTATCTATTAAACGGCAAGAACCAATATGAGCAGCGATCGCTAATAAACCTATATGCTGAATATTTTCTAAAGGTTGTAAACTTTCTAGATCTACTATTTCTACATACTCTAGTTTTATAAATGGTAAAGTTGCCAATTGTTCCTGCACAGCATTTTTAATTTTTTCTACAATATTTGCTGCATTTAGATTTTCTAAAAATACTTTTCTACCATGACAAAGAGAACTATATAATATGGCAGCTTGCTGTTTTTGTTCAACAGTTAAATATTGATTGCGAGAGCTAATAGCTAATCCTGAAGCTTCGCGAATTATTGGACAGGCAATAATATTAACTGACAAACTGAGGTCTTTAACCAACCTTTGAATAATTGCTAATTGTTGAGCATCTTTTTGCCCAAAATAAGCATTATTTGGCTGAACTAAACTCAATAATTTAGTTACAATAGTGGCAATTCCTTGAAAAAAATCAGGTCTAGAAAGACTACACATAATTGATGTCATGCTAGATGGAGGAACAACTGTAGTTGTAGAATTTTGAGCATTAGTAGACAGCTCATTTTCCATGCCCATAGTTTCAGGAGTGGGAGCAAAAATAATATCTACTCCTTCTTCTTCACATAGTTTTTTATCTGCTTCTAACTGCCGAGGATATTGTTGGAAATCTTCAGTAGGAGAAAACTGTAAGGGATTAATAAAAATAGTCACAACAGTAATTTTATTCTCTTCTCTAGCACGTTTAATTAAACTTAAATGTCCTTTGTGTAAAGCTCCCATTGTTGGTACTAAACCAACAGTATGTGGAAATTTGTCGAGGTCATTTTTAAATAAATTTAAATAGCATTGCAAACCTGCAATAGTAGTAAATAAACGCATTTTTTATAAAAATAATATTGATAATTGGGTATTGGTAATGGGAAGATAAATATTTTTTCCTAGGAGAGAATAGAAGAAGGTTATTATGATTTACCAGTAAAAACATTACAGCGCTTTTGCCGATCTCTGAACAACATCGTCACAACAAAACAAAAATTTTGTAGGGGCGTTAGCGCAGCTTTGCGTTAGCAAATGGCCATTCGTCCCTACAATAGTTTATCGAAATGAAAATCGCTGTAAAATCATATCTAATATTGATAAAGCTGCATATAACTAGAGCTTTTAAAAGCATTGCCTTATTCAAGTTTATCCTATACAAATTCACATTAACTTACCTCCCATGACCGAAAAATTGTGGTTGAAAGCCTCCTCTTTTAAGAGGATAAAAAGAAAAATTTTCATGATTAGTCAATTCTATCCGTTTTAAAGGAGAGGTAATTCTAAATTCTAAATTCTTAATTCTAAATTCTTGAATAATTACCCAAGTAGTCAAGTAAAATTACAAAATTCATTGTATATTTGATTGTCATCTTAGAGGCTATTTGTAAACAAAAGATTAAGTAGTGGCGTGACACACCTAAAATGTTGCAATAGTAGGGGCGGGTTCCACCTTAAATTAATAAGTCTTAAGCAATTAGATGAACCCACCCCCACCCCAATAATCTAATGCTCTTTTAAATAAGTAAGGAAATTTATTTTTAGACCGACTGCTCAAACATAAGCATATTTTATTTCTTATACCAATTCCCAAAAGTATTGCTATACTTGGGTAAGACTTCAGTTATTAATTAATCAAAACAGGTAGAGTTACTTTTTTGCTAAAAATAGCCCAATTAATGTTAATTCTTCTTACTTTTTACTTCTCCCCCACTCCCCCACTCCCCCACTCCCCTACTCCCCTACTCAATAAAATGTAGAAAAGTTTTTGAGAAATGGTATTATTCCCTATTCCCTATTTCCTAGTGACAAATGTTAAATTAATTTTGCACAGGTACTTACTTAAGCAACAGAAAAAAGGAGGAAAAGTCTATCTTTTCCCCCTAATTAAGGCTTACCGATCAATTATAAAAGTATTTATATATAAAGGTCTGAGGATTTTTAGGGTCGCAAAAAGTGCGCCTGTTTTAGTTGAAAACGCTCAAAAAGCTAGTATTTTGGGCTGACTATGGTAGAAAAATCAAGGGACAAAACTTAGCTCCTACCTCCTCGCTCATTCCCATTTCTCCTGTCTTCCCCTCCACGGTCGGGGTTAGGGGTGGGTTGTCTCTTGTCTCCTACCCCTACTAGAAAGACTTTTGAGCGCAAACCCTAATTATTTCTATAGAAACTCTCACGAAACTATGAGAGTAACTACTCCTTTAATGATGCAAAGTGAAACATTAAATAGGGTTTACCGATCAAATATCAAAGCATTGATAGATAAAGGTTTTAGCCTTCTGATATTCCCAAGGGGTGCGCTTGTTTTAGTCTAAAACATTCAAAAAGTTAGCATTTTGGGCAAATCAAGGACAGAAAAATCAAGGGACAAAACTTAGCTCCTACCTCCTCGCTCATTCCCATTTCTCCTGTCTTCCCCTCCACGGTCGGGGTTAGGGGTGGGTTGTCTCCTGTCTCCTGTCTCCTGTCTCCTACCCCTACTAAAAGACTTTTGAGCGCAAACCCTAAATAAATGCCAAAATTAAGACCCACGAGAATCAATAACCTCAACTTTTACAGGAGCAACTCCACTATGAATCATACCTAAAATACGAGCTGCCGCAGCGGATAAATCAATAACTCTGCCTCGAATAAATGGGCCTCGATCGTTAATTCTGACAACGACTGAACTACCATTATTGAGATTAGTTACTCGTACCTTTGTCCCAAAAGGCAGAGTTTTATGGGCTGCTGTCATGGCATATTGATTGTAACGTTCGCCACTGGCACTTAAGTTACCATGAAATCCAGGGCCGTACCAAGAAGCCCAACCTTGATCTTGGAAAGTAATAGGCCTAACAGCTATTTTTTGTGGTTCTGGCTGTAGTCTTGGTTTTGGTTTACCCACTATTGATTCTAGAGGAGGGGCATTATTAACTTGTCGTCTTAGACGGTTAGTTGCTTGTAGGGTATCTGTTGCTAAATCGTTGGTACTATCTGGCAGAATAGTTTGATCATCTATTTCTACTAATTTTTGGTCATTGACCAGAATTATGTAGCTTTCAGTATCTATGTCCCACTTGGCTGTAATATCCAGATTAGGGTTTTCCTGCATAAGCTGATTTAGTTGAGAGGCAACTATTGATGCTCGCCACACAGGATCTGTTTGTTGATTTGAATGAGAAGATTGAATAGTAGCTACTTTCACCGAAGAGTCTGAGTTAGACTCTGGACCAATATTATTTGCCTTCTTATCCTTAGAGTCAAGAAAAGTAAGAACTGGAATATTACGAACATAGAGAGTTGCAGCTTGACGACCAGTTAATTCATGGGCAAGAATTTCAGTAACAGTATCTTCTCCCTGTTGTCTATTTAACTGGTATTCTCCAACTTTCAGCACATCTGCCTGCCTATTGGCAACAGTTTTCTGTAAGTTATCATTTGTTTCTAAGCTTCTATCTATTGGTTCGTTCTTTTGATAAATTTTGTCTTCTTGAAGAGTATCTGCATAAGAGTAAGCTACACCGACACTAGAAAATATCAAGAAAGAAGTAAGGCCAGTCCAAATTTTGTGCTTCATAAACCTATTTTTTTTAAGCAGCACTCGTTGAGTTGAATTTATCTGGGTATGGTCTAGCCATTACTATTCCAGAGAACTCAAACTCTTCGATGTTTAAGTATTATTAAGAGACTGGAATAGAGTATCACAAACTTTTAAGATTGGGAATCAAATTAGAAAAAAAATTTGGTTAATTTCATCATAAAAATTTAGGGATGTGGGAAACCAGTCCGTTTTAACGCCTGGATGAAAACTAACTGACAGGTTTTAACCTGCCCTCTAAGTATTGCCTTTCATAACTGTTTTCGCTATACTTATACTATATGGCGAAAATAGTTGAAATGTATCTGACCCAAAAAAACAAAATTAGGAACTTGTCCATTCAAGAGTTTAAAGCTCTCAGACAGTTGTGCAGATTATCCAAAAATATGTATAATGTAGCGCTTTACTCTGTGAGACAGTTTTATTTTGCAGAAGGTGGGTATCTCAGATATGAATCCAACTATCATCACTGCAAAGATAATGAAAATTATCAGCTACTTCAAACCGATATTGCACAACAAACATTAAAAGTTGTTGATAGGTCTTTTAGGTCGTTCTTCAACTTAATAAAAGCTGCCAATGAGAGGCTGTATCGCTTTGAACAAATACGAATGCCTAGATACTTAAATAAAGAGGGGTATTTTCCTTTGATTATACCTCGAATTATTGTCAAAGATGGATATTTTAAGATCCCAATGTCTAGGAAATTTAAGGCTGAGTATGGGTCCGTAAAAATCCCTTTTCCGGAGCGATTAATAGATAAAAACCTTAAGGAAGTTAGGGTGATTCCTAGATATGATGCTAGGTTTTTTGAAGTAGAATTTATTACTGAAGTTGAACCACAACCAGCAAAAAAAACTGATAAAGCTTTAGCTATAGACCTTGGTTTAAATAATTTAGCTACCTGTGTATCAAATACTGGGTCGTCGTTCATTTTGGACGGAAGAAAACTTAAATCAATCAACCAGTGGTACAACAAGGAAAATGCTAGATTACAGTCATTAAAGGATAAACAAGGTATCAAAGGGTTGACTAAGAAACAGGTTAACATCACAGTCAATCGAAACAATAAAGTAAGGGATTATCTGAATAAAGCAGTTAGATATCTCATTAACTGGTGTAGTCAAAATCAAATATCTACTATTGTTGTAGGTGTTAATCCCGGAATGAAAAAAGATATCAACTTGGGCAAAAAAACTAATCAAAAATTTGTACAGATATCACACTATAGTTTGAGATTAAAGTTAAAAGCTATGTGTGAAAGATATGGATTAACTTATTTGGAACAAGAGGAGTCTTACACATCCAAGGCTAGTTTTTTGGATAGAGATAATATACCTGTTTATCATGCTCATAATTCAATTGAATATAGCTTTAGTGGCAAAAGAATTAAACGTGGTTTGTACAAAACAAAGCAAAATAAATTGATTAATGCTGACTGCAATGGTGCAGCAAATATTGGATTAAAAAGTAAGCTGAATGGGTTTACCCCAGACAGACTAGAGGCATCTTTGGCTATGCCATTAAGGGTTAAATTTGACGTGGATTTATCCCGGCAAATTTATTCTGCTTAAGAATTCGCGTGGATTTATCCTGCAGAGTGTCAAAGAGACAATACAGATGGTAAACTTCTAAAGGCTAGACATCCTGACAAAAGCAGGGATTTATGAAATTGCCTTTGCAAGATCGAGAATCTTCAGAAATGGGTTTCTTAAATTTCTTGTTGTCTAGCGCACAATCAAAGTTTTGGCCTAAAACATGATGGATTATAAACAAGCTGGTGTTGATGTTGAAGCGGGTCGTGAATTTGTAGATAATATCCGCAATATGGTTATTAGTACCCACCGACCAGAAGTTTTAGGAGCATTAGGTGGGTTTAGTGGATTATTTGCTTTGCCAAGTGGCTACACAGAACCTGTTTTGGTTTCTGGTACTGATGGTGTGGGCACAAAATTAAAATTAGCAAATACTCTTAACCGTCATCATACTGTTGGTATTGATTTGGTTGCTATGTGTGTCAATGATGTGTTGACATCGGCGGCCGAACCTCTATTTTTTTTGGATTATTTAGCAACAGGAAAATTGGATCGGCAACAGTTAACTGAAGTGGTTTCTGGTATTGCTGAAGGATGTCGTTTGGCGGGGTGTGCTTTAATTGGAGGAGAGACTGCTGAAATGCCTGGTTTTTATCCATCTGGTGAGTACGACTTAGCTGGTTTTTGTGTAGGAATTGTGGAAAAAAGCTTGATTTTGGATGGCTCTCAGGTGCAGGTGGGCGATGTGGCGATCGGGTTGGAAAGTAGTGGCGTTCATAGTAATGGTTTTAGTTTGGTGAGAAAGATTATTGACGAGTATAATATTTCTCTACAAGACTGCCCAGATGCTTTGGATAAAAAAAGTTTAGGAGAGGTGTTATTAACCCCAACAAAAATTTATGTTAAACCAATTTTAGCAGCGCAAAAAGCGGGTTTAGATATTCATGGTATGGCTCATATTACTGGTGGTGGTTTACCAGAAAATTTACCTCGTTGTTTGCTAAAGGGAATGTCTATTGATATAGATAAAAGTAGTTGGGATATTCCTCCTATTTTTAGATGGATTTCCGAAGTTGGTAATGTGGATGAGGAGGCGATGTTTAATACTTTTAATATGGGGATTGGTTTTGTAGTTTTGGTGTCACCAACTCAGGCAGAAATAACGATTAATTGGTTTGCTTCTCAGGGAATAAAAGCTTATTGTTTGGGTGAAGTAAATTAGTTGGTTTTTGATAATGGGTTGCGCAAAAAAATAGGGGCAGATTTATTGATGATAAATTAGGCACTTGTTAAAGTAATTTATGCAATTATCAATCTTTTTTATTGTCGTCAAATTTATAATTTGAAATTACCTAAATCACTGAAATATATCTAGGTTGTTTATGAAAAAAAACATCAAAATTAGTGATAAATTAGTATTATATTTGCATTATATAAATTGAAGTAAAGAGTTTATTTTGTGATTCAACTATGAATCTAAACCTAATTACAGCAGATGCCGAAGTTAGGAGGTACAAATATATTATAAAAGCTTTGTAGGACAGGCATCTTGCCTGTCACAATCCTACCTCACGGAGCATAAATCCACTGTCAAATGAGACTTGAATATTGCGATCGCAATATTTCATCTTAGTTTGCTAAATTTCCGATGGTTGATGGTGATTTATTTGAATAAAAATTTCCTTGATTTGATTCCTAAGTAAATAAATATGAAATTGCAAATTCGTTAGCGATCGCTGTTGTATAAAATATCTGATATGTAGCAATTTTTCCAAAATTATTAAACAGTTTTCACTATCTAGTTAATTAAATGAATATTAATTATTCTAATAATAATTCTTAAGAAGATTATTTTAAAGGTGTAACTTTTCTATAGTCTTATCTCTGGAAAAATGTGTATTAAAGGATTTTTCTATATTTATAATTATGAGTATTTTCAAGATAAATTATGAGGAGATTCATAGACTTAAATCAAAAGTAAACTTAAAAAAAACAACAGTGAAATAGTAAAATACACAATTAATAAAGAAGTTATTTGTCTAATTGAAAAGATGATCAAGAAGAAGTATATCCCTACATATATAGTTGAAAAAAAAGACCGGAAAAAAGTAAAGGTCGTAGAAAATTTGGAGACCCGTCGCTTATCAATCATTTATATTATTTGGCGATTCATAGTTTATTTTTTAGGGGTACAATTTCGCAGATTTACTGGCAAATCAGATGTGCAAAAAACAGCTACTCAGTTGCGAGAAATTTTTGAAGAGTTTGGTGGTTTCTGGGTAAAAACAGGCCAGTTATTAGCATTGCGCAGTGACCTATTTCCAGATGAGGTATGTGATGAATTACTAAAGTTACAGTATGAAGCTATTGGGTTTCCTTTTGATATAGCACGGTCAACTATTGAATCAGAATTAGGCAAACCAATAGATAAGATATTTGAAGTTTTTGAGGAGGAACCTTTGGCTGCTGCATCTATTGCTCAAGTTCATAAAGCAGTTTTGCGGAAGCGGAAAAAGCTAATTCCTGTGGTGGTCAAAGTTCAGCGTCCTGGTTTAGGGGAAGCTTTTAAACGAGATTTGGATCTGATTAAGATTTTTGTCAATTTCTTGATATCTCTTAATATTGGTAGTTATTTACGTTTAGATGAAGCTGTAACAGAACTAGAGAAAACTTTTAGAGAAGAGTTAGATTTCCGCTATGAAGCATCAAGTATTCGTCAGATGAAAAAAACACTAAAGGCACACAAGATATATGCTCCAAAAGTTTATGATAAATATTCTAAACGTCGAGTTTTGGTGATGGAATTTATTGATGGTGTGTTGATGTCGGATTATATTAAGACTTATCAACGCGATCGCGCCAAAGCTAGAAGATGGGAAGAGGAAAACGATGTAGACCCCAAAAAGGTAGGGGAAGGCTTATACTTATCATTATTGCGACAAATATATGAAGATAATCTCTATCATGGTGACCTACATCCAGGTAATATTATTTTGTTGCGTAAGAGCAAGTTTGTGCTAATTGACTTAGGAAGTACAGGTTCTCTAGACACAGAATTGAGAACGACCTATTTGAAATATAATAATGCTTTAACAGAAGGAAATTTTGCCAAAGCTGCTGACTATGTTATAAGGTTTGCTGTAGATGTACCCAAGATAAATATTTCTAAAGCACGGGTAGAGATAGCACAAGCAACTCAGATTTGGGCAGCTAAGTCAGGACTTAAGGGGTTATCATACAAGGAAAAATCCTTGGGTGGAGCTACAGCCGAATTTTCTCAAGTTTTAATTAAATATGGTATCCCTAGTAACTGGTCTTTTCTGAAAGTTAGTCGCTCTCTTTTAACATTAGATGGTTCGCTTCAGTATTTGTTGCCAGATTTCGATTACTTCAAGGTTAGCAAAAAGTATAACAAAGAATCAGAGCGTCGTGCTTTAATTCAAAGTTTGCGCCCGGAGAGTATGATGGCATCAATGAATAAATTATCAGAAACTGTTGCTGAGTATAACGATCTGATTTTGCCTCAACTCCGACAGCGAACTATACCTTTTGAGTTAACAGTTAACAAGTTTGCTCTGTCGTTGGCAGTGATTTTGCGTACTTTGTCATCTGTATTGCTCATAGGTGGGTTTAGCACATTGTATGTATTCCTCTATCAGCAATATTTTGAGATTATTCAACCTATTAATGTTGAAGTTATTGATGAAGTTGTGAGACAGTTGCCATATATACCATATTTGAAGTGGTTAGGGATATTAATTGGTGGGGGGTTAGTTTACAAGGTCTTATTAGATTGTGCAAATATTCTGGAGCGTAAAGAGTTTGGTAATTAGAGACGTCGATTAACTAGATAAGAATTGAAGTAGGAGTCAGTCATCAGGAGTCAGGAGGGAAAAAATTTATAAATATTTGGTAATGGTGAAGATGGAGAATGTTTTTATATCGAATCCGGTAGCATCAGTGTTGTATTATGAAAATGTCACTAACTGTGACGTTTTATCTCGGTTTTATGAAGCAAGAAATATTCATGATTGATAACAGAAAACTCTGTGGGGCAGAGCAAGCAGTTGAAATATTGAATCGCCTTACTAATTCATCCAATGTAGTGGTTAGCGGGCGCATATTTGGTCTTCTGAGTGAAGAAGTTGTCAGACAGGGACTCGATCTTATTCAAGACCATCATGCTCGACTTAATTCTCGAATCGTCGGTGATTTGGATAATCTTCGTTTTGAAACTGGTGCAAAAAAAATTCCTTTGCGAGTTGTGGATAAAAAGCACGAGGGACAATGGCAAGAAACACTCATCGAAGAACTAAACACCAAAATTGAGAGTAGTGAAGTGCTGTTGCGAGCTGTACTTGTGCAAGAACAGGAGCTTGGTGAAAACAGCACTAGCCATCTGATAATCACCATACACCACGCCATTGCCGACGCTTTATCAAGTATCCACTTATATTCAGAACTTTTGAGCTACTGCTCGAAAGTTGCCTCTGGTGAACCTCCCGTTCCGGTGTCCAGGTTATCGGCGCTTCCATCTATAGATGAGTTATTTCCCCCATCCACAAAAGGCTTCCGGGGTAAGATAAATATTCTGTTGTCTTTGCTGCGATTTCAGTTAAAACTGCTTTTGCACCGACCAGAAAACTTGGGTATTGAAAAGTCTATACCTCTTGAGTTACGGCGTTGTGGCAATGTTTATCGACACTTAGATGCTGACTTTACTCAACAGTTGGTCAATCGTTGCCGTCAAGAAAAGACAACAGTACAAGGTGCTTTATGCGCAGCAATGATGTTGGTTGCAGCAAGAAAAATTAGGCCAGATCGGACAACGCGCGTGTCTTGCCGGAGTTATGTTGATTTACGCAAATATTTGAAACCAGTAGTCAGCAATGAACACATGGGGACACTGATTTCTGGTGTAAATTCATTTCACACTGTAGACACAAAGAGATCCTTTTGGGAATTAGCGCGGGATGTTATCCAACAGCTAAAAGTTGGCTTAAAGCGCGACGATATGTTCATCGAAATGTTGCTTTTGAGGAAGAGTACCGACTTGATGATCTCCCGCGCTAGTCAAGTACCTCTAACAGTGGGACTATCTAATGTTGGTCAAGTAAACATTCCCAAAGTTTACGGTAAATTTGAACTATCAGAAATCAGTTTTGTTCCCTCACAGGCTACAGTTGAGGGGTATGTTCTTGCTAGTGTTACAACTTTTGAGGGAAATATGTTTTTGCATTTCCCCTTTTCTGTGCCTGCAATCAGTCAGGAGACAATGGAGACCTTTGTAGATAAGGTTCTGTCCTGTCTAGTTGATGCTACCAAGGTGAAAGTATAACGCTGGAGCAGTTAAAATATACGGTTTAAGGCTTACAGGGTTTTGGTTATGGCCATGTGGTTCATCAAGAGCGAAAAGCGCTGTAATAATAATTTGATAAATGTTTGTTACAAATGACTAGGCTGTTTATTAGGAGTCAGGAGTCCCATGGGAATTTAGATCAATACCATTTTTTTAGGTCATAAATCATCTTTTTCGTCAAAGGGACATCTCCTGTCATTAATAGATCGGGACTTACGCAAAGGCACTATATATGGAGTGCTAGTGCGTTAGGCTAGCGCTAAAAAACCCTACGAATAGGGTTCATGCGTAAGTCCTGTTGATATATGACAGATAAAACCCACATTCCGCACGACAAAATGTAGTATGCAAAGATGGTAAAACTTGAGTAAGTATTTAGACATCTGAAAAAAAACCTCAAAGTGTAATTATAGATAATTAAGTGAAGATAAAAAAGAGGAGAAAATGTCAATAGAAGTGACTAATGTAGACCATCTAGGTTTGGTAGCAGGAATTATTGACGAGATTGGCATAGAACAGAAAATTAATCGACTACTTGGAGAATAGTTACCAGAAAAAATAACAGGGGGTCAAGTAGTTAAAGGAATGCTCTTAAATGGGTTAGGATTAGTTTCATCCCCACTATATTCCCGATCGTAAATTTTTTGATGGAAAAGCTATAGAACATTTAATCGGAACAGGTGTAAAAACAGAGTATTTTAATGATGATAAATTAGGGCGGGTGTTAGAACAACTATATCGCAGAGGATTAAATGAGATTTCTATGTCTGTGGTATTAGAAGCTGTGAAAATCTATCAGCTAGAAACAAGGACAGTCCACTTAGATTCTACTTCATTTCATGTGGATGGAGATTATCACACAGATGAGGATGAATAAATGCCAAGATAAGGAGCCAAAAACTATCAAAATCACCTATGGATATTCCAGAGATAAACGACCCGATTTAAAGCAATTTCTCATGGATTTAATTTGTACAAATGATGGAGATGTACCATTGTGGATGAGAATAAGGTCGGGAAATGAATCTGACCAAAAACAATTTGTCCAAGCCATGAAAGATTTCAAAAAGCAGTTAAATTTTGACAGTTTAATGGTGGCAGATAGTGCTTTATACCAATACGAAAATCTACAGTTATTAACAAATATTAGATGGTTAAGCAGAGTCCCAGTTCGTATAAAAGCAGCTCACAAGTTAGTTCAAGAAAAAGATGGTTCAGATTTGACTCCCAGTCATATTAAGGGATATAGCTATCAAAAACTATCAAAAACTTACGGCGGAGTTGAACAGAGATGGTTAATAGTTGAAAGTCAACTAAGGCGAGAATCGGATTTGAAAAGTCTAGAGAAAAAAATCCAGAAAGAACGAGTTGAAGTTGACAAAAAACTGCGCACTTTAAAATCTGAAAAGTTTGCTTGTCAAGCAGATGCAGAAACAGCAACCAGAAAGATTTTAAAAAAGCTTTTATATCACGAATTTAAAGAAATTAATGTTAAATTCGTAGAGTCGAAATATGATACAGATTTTCCTTATGAAGTCCAAGTTAAAGTGGGTTTAAGAGAGTAACAAATAGAATTAGAAAAAAAACTATCGGGTCGATTTATATTAGCAACAAATCTCCTGGATAAGATGGAATTAACTACAGAAGAAATGTTGTCTAAATACAAGGGACAACAATCTGTATAAAGAGGTTTTAGGTTTCTCAAAGACCCCCTGTTTTTAACTGATAGTGTCTTTCTTAAATCACCCCATAGAATTGAAGCTTTGGGGTTAATTATGGCCTTATGTTTATTGGTTTACACGCGATTGCCAGCGTCAACTTCGTCAAACCTTAAACCGGACTAAATCTACTGTCAAAAATCAATTAGGTCGTCCTACAAATAGACCAACATTACGTTGGATATTTCAATGTTTTCAGTCGATTCATTTATTAATTAATTCTGGAGTTAAGAGTATATCTAATTTAACTCCAGAACGTTTAGAATTATTAAAGTTTTTTCCTCCAAGTTGTCAAAGATACTATCTACTCTAAGAATAAGAAACTTGAGCTAAAAACAGGTAGAGGGCAAAAATAATCAACGATTGAACAATAGTGTAGAATTAACCACTTGGCAATTATTTAAGATGCGATCGCTCAAGTGATAGAGAAGCTTTAGCAGTTTTTGGAGATATCTATTGGTGAGTTCCGGCAACTGATGATTTGCGTTGGCGGAGCCTAGCGGCAGCTATATCGCTTCTTACCCCATACTATAAGTTTAAATACTTACTCAAGTTTTACCATCTTTGCATACTACATTTTGTCGTGCGGAATGTGGGATAAAAGTTTTAGTCTTTTTAGGGTAGAAAAAAGTGTCTGGTTTTTGGTACCTCAAGTTCAAAAAGTGAGCTTTTTGGGCAAGAGTTGGGACGAAAAATCAAGGGACAAAACATCCAACTACCTCCTCTATAATTCCCATTTCTCCTGAGGGCTGACTCCTGACTCCTAACCTCACCCATAAGACTTGATTTAGTAAACTCTAATTATTCTGTTCAAAGTAAACTTTGAGTTTTTCTGCTATGGTCTGAACGTGAGGTTCATAATTCATAGTAAGGTGAGTTCCAGTAACTGGGTGGATTTCTATCCCTGAAGCAGCTAGTTCAATCCAAGGGTATTCTGGGTGTATTGGGTCATATTTTTCACGCCTGTCTTGGGCACGGAAAAATATAATTTTTCCAGCATATATATGTGGCTTGTAGTTCCACATTGCCTCCATATTTGCCTTGAAGACTCGGATGATTTGACGAGTTTGAGGGATTTCAAAATCATTGGGCACCAAGTTGGCAATCTTTGCTTGCTCCAAAGCATACATTACTTGTTCTTCAATATTACCCGATTCTGGAAAAGAGTTGAATGAAAATAAACTTTTGTCTAACTCGAATAGGGTATTAAGAATATAAGCGGCGATCGCTCCTTCATCTTCTAATTTAACCCCCATGTGACCAGGGCCAGGGGTATCGATCATGGCTAGCAATGCTACCTTTTCGTCTTCTGCATGGAGTTGCTGTGCCATCTCGAAAGCTACAGTACCTCCTAAGGAAGTACCTCCGAGAAAATATGCACCACTAGGTTGAATGGTGCGTATCACTTTGATATATTCAGTTGCCATCTGCTCAAGAGAGGTGGGTAATTCTGTTTTTCCATCTAAACCCAGTGCTTGGATTCCGTAAACTGGTATATCTGAGTCTAAATAACGAGCTAAATCCCTGTAAATGTAAGCTGTCCCGCCAACTGGATGTAATAAAAAAAGAGGCTCTTTGTTATTGCTCCCTGCTTGAAGTTCCACCAGCAAGGAGGAACGCGCTTGTGGTGTTTTCTGATCCGGAATATTTTGAGATGAAGTTGTTGCCTGAATTGATTCAAAAAGCTTGGCAATAGTACCAGAATTTAATATAGCCTCCAGAGGCAAATCAATTTGCAAGGTTTCACGTAATTTATAAATTACCTGAACTGCTATGAGAGAGTCACCCCCTAACTCAAAGAAGTCATCTTGAATCCCTATTTGCTCAATGCCTAAGATTTGTTGCCAAATCTGAGCAATAGTTTGCTCTGTCTGATTGCGTGGTGCAATATAGGAAGTTGCCAATTTAGGTCGTGAGTGAAATGAGGAAGGTTCTGTTGTTTTCTTTCGATCGGACTGTTTTAAGGCTTTAAGTTTCACCCATTGGTTAATGCGATCTTGTAAGTTGGCAGTCGAGATAACTATCCGATGGAGTGCATTTGTGGATAAAATTCTTTGAAAAACATTGATACCTTCTTCTGGCAAGATCACCAATTCAGCTAAAGAAGAACCTACAGATTTACTTTGTTTTGTCACTTCCATCACGTGCCAGCCATCCCAATTAACACTTACCCAGGGTACAACGCTGGTCTGGTTGTGCTGATGGACGAAAGCATCCATAAAACTATTTGCTGAAGAATAGGCAACAAAACCTAACCCTCCTAAAACTGATGATAAGGAAGACATTAAAATACAAAAATCCAGCTCAAGTTTCTCCAGAGTCTTAGCCAAAACCAAAGTCCCCTTGATTTTTGGCTGAAATTGTTGTTCGCACTCGGTTTTTGCTGCTTTGACAATAGTTTGAAATGACTTTTCCCCAACTATCCCCGCTGCGTGAATTACTCCATTAAGTTTACCAAACCTTTTTATACCTTGAGCGATCGCATCTTGCATTTGTTGGACATTTCCTACATCAGTGCAGATGTTCAAGACCTCAGAACCTAGAGCTTCTAGTTTCTGAATTTTGTGTATTTTTTGACTAATACTATCTTGAGCGTCGTGACTAGCTAACCATTCTGACCATTCTTCTCTGGGAGGAAATTTTGAACGCCCAATCAACATCAGTTTTGCTTGTACAGTTTTTGCCAAATGTTCTGCTAAAACAAGACCAATACCTCCAAGTCCACCTGTAATTAGATAAACTCCCTCCGGTTTTAATTTGAGGTTTGTTTTCTCTCCTAACTCCAATCTAACTGGTTCAAAGGTTTGCTCCCAGCGATCGCCCGTTCGGTAAGCAACCATTTTCTCCGAATGCTCGATCGCTAATTCCGAACTGATTTGCTCTATCAGTATTTCTTCGTCTGGGGTTCCAGGTTCTGGAAGCACCACATCAATACTTCTACAAATTATGTTAGGGTACTCTTGACCAATAGTTAGAACTGGTCCTATTACAGTTGCTTGCTCTGGGTTTAACAAAGCTTCCTCACCAACTTTCTGCATATTGTTAGTCACCACTCCTAACAGTAACTCACCATTAATCTGCTGTCTTCCCAGTGCCTTAGCGAAGAACAGCAAACTGTAAAAGCCTAGATTTTGTGACTTTTCCACCCACTCAATTTCTAATCTATCTTTGCTCTGAGGTGCGATACTCCATAAATGAAGAATAGTTTTTGGTATCTCGTTCCGTTCGCGAAGTTCTTGGCATAAAGCATTATAGTCATCCTCTCGTTCGGGATTGAGTTTGTATAGGCGATCGCTTACTTTTCTAAATTCTGCCCCTGCTTTCACTGTAATAACATTCTGACCATTCCTTTCCATTTGTTGCACTATTTGGTCGCCCAAACCAAACTCATCAGCAAACACAAGATTAGTCGTGGGGATAACAGGCTCAATATTATCAATATTAGAGGGTTTCCAAGATGGAATATAAAACCAGTCAGCTAGATCGGTTTTTTTCTGAATTATGGATGGTTTGGGTTGAACATTCTGCTTTGGAACTCTGCTATCAGCAATCCAATAACTCTGGCGCTCAAAAGGATAAGTAGGTAAAGGAATACGGTAACGTTTTTGATGGCTGTAAAATCCCTCCCAATCTACCCTTACCCCAGCTAACCAAAGTTGACCCAATGTGTTGAGCAAAAAATTTAGATCGGAGCGCTTTTCTTGGGGATGGCGTACTGAAGTTAGTAAAATATGCTCCTCTGCTTTATCTGGATGCCGTTTAGCCAAACTACTCAACGTCCGCCCCGGCCCAGCTTCCAATAAGATTTGGGAGCTATCGCGCAAAAAATGTTGTATACCTTCAGCAAAGCGTACCGGTTGACGTAGATGTTTTGCCCAATATTTGGGATCTGTTGCTTGCTCTGCTGTAATCCAAGTACCAGTGACATTGGAAATATAGGGAATTTCTGGAGGATGCAACGATATTTGTTGAAAATACTCTATAAATCGCTCTAAAACTGGCTCCATCATCTGAGAATGAAAAGCATGGGAAGTATGAAGGCGACGAGACTCTACCTTTTGTTCTAACAAATGCTGCTGCAAAGTATCGATCGCCTCTGTTGGACCTGAAAGCACACATTGGGATAACCCATTAATAGCAGCCAGCGACACTCGCTCATCCAGAAGACTTTGGCATTGCTGTTCTGAGAGAGATACAGCTAGCATTGCTCCTGGTGGCTGTTGCTGCATCAATTTTCCCCGTTTCGCTACCAATGCGAGAGCATCTTCTAAGGAAAACACACCAGCAAGAGTTGCTGCCACATATTCACCAATGCTGTGTCCGATCGTAGCTTGAGGAGATACTCCCCACTCTTGCCATAAAATAGCTAAAGCATAGGAGACTACAAATATTGCTGACTGAGCGATCCCTGTCTGTTTCAGTTGTAAAGTTGCTGTCTCTATTTCTTCTGGTTGTGGATAGAGGATATGGCGCAGGTCAACTCCTAAATGTGGAATCAGTAGTTCTGAGCAACTATCTACCTGAGCGCTGAATGTTGATTCTGTTTGGTATAGTTCCTGCGCCATATTTACATATTGCGCTCCCTGACCTGAAAACATAAACACTACAGGTCGCTTGGTGAGCTGCTGGTAGTGAGTCAACACAGGTTGAGTTTCTGGTGTCGAAAGTGCTTTCAGAGCATCATCTATATCTTGACAGACTAACATCCGGCGATACTCGAAAGCTGTGCGACCTACTTGTAGGGTGTAGGCAACATCTGCAAGATTAATTTCTGGATGCTGTTTTAAGTGTGTAGCGAGGTTAGTCGTTGCCGTTTCTAAGGCTGAATTTGTTTTGGCAGAAAGCATCAACAACTGCCAGTTGCGAGACTTTGAAGATTGCTCTAAAATAGGAGCTTCTTCAAGAACTACATGAGCATTTGTACCACCAATACCAAAAGAACTTACTCCAGCGCGGCGAGGTGTTCCATTGGTGTTCCACTCCGAGAGAGTAGTATTAACATAGAAAGGACTATTAGCAAAGTCAATGGTGGGGTTCGGTGTTTCAAAATTTAGGCTTGGTGGTATTTTTTTGTGCTTGAGGGCCAAAACAGTTTTGATCAAGCCAGCAACACCTGCTGCTGCATCTAGATGTCCCATATTAGTTTTCAGCGAACCAATGGCACAAAAGCCTTTTTTTTCGGTACTCCCTCGAAACACTTTGGTTAAGGCTGCAACTTCAATGGGGTCTCCTAGAGGAGTTGCGGTTCCATGAGCTTCTATGTAAGAAATTGTTTCCGGGTCAATGTCAGCTATTGACTGTGCTTCAGAGATCGCTCCTGCTTGACCTTCTATACTAGGCGCAGTGTAGCCAACTTTTGATGAACCATCATTGTTAATAGCAGAACCTTTAATCTGAGCATATATGTAATCCCCATCTGCGATCGCATCTTCTAATCTCTTCAAGACCAAAATACCCAATCCAGAACCAGCTAAAGTGCCTTTTGCTTTAGCATCAAAGGAACGGCAATGTCCATCAGGGGAAAGAATCATCCCCTCTTGATGTAAATAACCTGTTTTTTGGGGAACGTGAATGGAAACACCACCTGCTAAAGCCATATCGCATTCACCACTGAGTAAACTTTGGCAAGCTAGATGAACGGCAACTAAAGAAGTGGAACAAGCAGTTTGAACTGTAATACTAGGTCCGGTTAAATTGAGTTTATAAGAAACCCGCGTTGATAAGAAATCATGACTATTCCCCAGAAGAAATTGATAAGCGTTTCCTGGTTCGAAATTTTCCAGATGGGGATAGATATTGTTGCGGGCGTAACTACTTTCACTCAGACCAGCATAAACTCCTATAGCACCCGAATAAGTTTGTGAGTCATAACCAGCAACTTCTAGTGCTTCAACAGCAGACTCCAGAAATAAACGTTGTTGTGGATCGATAATTTCAGCTTCTCTAGGATTATAGTTAAAGAAATTAGCATCAAAGAGATCGATGTCTGAAATTACAGTTCCTGCTTTAACATAATTCTGTTTTTTTAACAAGGTGGGGTCGATCCCTTCCTTTAATAATTCTTCCTCAGAGAAAAACTCAATAGACTCCACACCCTCTTGTAAATTTTTCCAGAAAATATCAATGTCTTTAGCCTTGGGAAAACGACCAGAAATGCCAATGATAGCGATCGCTGAATCATCAATAATATCAGTAGTAATCATTTGATTTATAAATTTATTTATTTCTACGATTCTGCTGTCTTTGTAGCCTTTGCTGTTTAATCGAAGTTTTCCTGTCAGTACGAGCCTTTGCTTGACCAGTAGTCAAGGAATCAGTTACTTCTTGCCTTTCTAAATCTATTAAATATTTAGAAAATTCCGATATATTTGGGTATTGAAACAGTTTAAGGACTGAGATATTTTGTGGATATATTTCTTGTAACTTTTTGTGAACTTTAATTATTAGTAATGAATGACCTCCTAATTCAAAGAAATTATCATAAATTCCCACTTTTTCTACCTGTAGAACCTCTTGCCAAATCTTAGCCAGAAGTTGCTCTGTTTCCGTCTGAGGCATCAAATAAGCTGTTGATAAACCGGAAGGAACAGTGTCAGGAACTGGCAAAGCACGACGGTCAATCTTGCCATTGGGGGTTAGAGGAAAAGCATCTAGTAACACGAAAGCTGCTGGAATCATGTATTCAGGTAGCTTTTGCTTGAGAAATTGGCGAATTTGAGGAATTAGGGAGGTGTCTTGAGTAGATTCCTGCTTAGAAGTTATATAGGCTACTAAGCGTTTGCCTCCTGTTGGATCTGACTGAGCAATGACTACATTTTCCTTAACATCAGGGTATTGTGAAACAAAAGCTTCGATTTCTCCGATTTCAATGCGGAAACCTCTGATTTTCACTTGATGGTCAATGCGACCGATAAATTCGATGTTGCCATCAGAAAGATAACGTACTAAGTCTCCAGTTTTATATAACCTTGTAGATTTTGAGTTGTCAAAGGAATTGGGAATAAATTTCTCAGCTGTGAGTTCGGGGCGGTTATGGTAGCCTCTTGCTAGTCCATCTCCTCCAATGTATAATTCTCCTGCTACTCCTATAGGTACTGGCTCTAAATGGGAGTCTAGTATGTATACTTGGGTATTGGCAATAGGACGACCAATAGTGGGTTCAGTTGTAGTTCCCTGATTTAATAAAGTAAATGTGGTATAGGTTGTGTATTCAGATGGTCCATAGAGATTATATACACTCTGAATGTTTTCTTGCTGATACAGTGTTTGCACCAGTTGATTTGAGAATGGTTCTCCTGCCAAGTTGATTACTTTTACTGAATCAGGTATAGCATTGATGTTAGAAAGTTCTCTAATTGCCGAAGGAACTGTATTAATTAAGGTTATTTCACTTTTAATATTGAGTATAGACAAAGCATTCTGAGCCAGAATTACTTGACCCCCTTGACTCAATGTCACAAATATTTCAAAAACAGATAAATCAAAACATATAGAGGTTGAAGCTAATACAGCAGCTAATTCTTTGAATGTAAACACCTGGGAAGCCCAGTAACAGAATGCTACAGGGCTATGATGTTCAATAGCAACCCCCTTTGGTTTTCCTGTAGATCCAGAAGTATAAATCACATAGGCTAAATTTTCTGGAGTTACTTGACTGGCAGGATTATCAATAGAGTTGTTAGTAATAGCCTCCCCTATAGTATCCAAACACACTATCTTGGCTTGATGCTCTGGTAAAGAATCCAAAACTGATTCACTTGTCAACAAAACTGATACTTCTGCATCATCTAAGGTGTAAGCCAACCGTGCTGATGGATAACTGGGGTCGAGGGGTACATAAGCTCCTCCCGCTTTGAGTATAGCTAATAAACCTACTACCATCTCTATTGAACGCTCTATACATATTCCCACTAGGCTTTCTGGAGCTACTCCCAACTTTTGCAAGTAATGAGCTATTTGATTAGCTTTGCTATTTAATTCCGAATATGTCAGTTTTTGCTCTTCAAATACTACTGCTATTGCATCTGGTGTTTTCTCTACCTGCTCTTCAAATAAGTCATGGAGACATTTGTGATCTGGGTAATCGGTTTTTGTCTTGTTCCATTCTAGCAGTATCTTTTCTAACTCTGCCTCTTTCATTAATGGCAACTTGCTAATAGGTTCCTCTGGTGTCTCTACTACTGCTGATAACAAGTTCTCATAATGTGACATCATCCGACTAATTGTTTCTGCCTCAAATAAATCTCTATTATAGGCACAAAATCCTTTGATTTCCTCTCCTACTGGCCACAGATGTAACTCTAAGTCAAACCTCACTGTCATTTCCGCTCCAGTTTCTTCATACCAACCTACCTCTAAGTTAGGTAAGCTCAAGGATGGTTTTAATATTTCCTCTTGTTGCACCGCAAACATCACCTGAAATAAGGGGTTTTGGGATAGTGTCCGTTCTGGCTGCAACTCTTCTACCAATTTCTCAAATGGTATGTCTTGGTGACTATAAGCTTCTAGAGCTGTTTGTTTGACTCTGTTTAATACTTCTGTAAAACTAGGGTCTCCTCCCAGGTCTGTGTGCATCACTAGAGAGTTGACAAAGAAACCAATTAACCCTTCTATTTCTCTGCGGTTGCGGTTGGCTATGGGTGAACCTACTGCTATACCCTCTTGACCACTGTAACGAGACAGTAATACTTTGAAGGCTGCTAACAGGGTCATAAATAGGGTTGTTCCCTGCTTTTGGGTCAGTTGTTTAACTTTTGATGTGAGTGCTGCTGGTATGTTTATGGGTATACCTGCTCCATTAAAAGTTTGAACCGGGGGTCGAGGATGGTCTATGGGAAGTTGTAGTTGGGGTAAATTTTGGAGCTTTTGTTTCCAGTAACTTAGTTGAGTTTCTAGGGTCTCACCTTGTAAGTAGTTCCTTTGCCACACTGCAAAGTCTGCATATTGTATTGGTAGTGAGGGTAATGGAGGTGGTTGGTCTTCAAGGGTGGCAGTGTAAATTGCTGATAGTTCTTTGGGTAATACTGTCAGTGACCAGCCATCACTTGCTATGTGATGTAATGTGATTTGCAGTATGTGTTCTGTTGTTCCTAGTTGATACAACCGAGCGCGTATGGGGGTGTCTACTTCTAGATTGAATGAAAGTTCATTTTCTGTTTGCAGTAGTTGTTGGAGTTTGGTAGTTTGTTCAGATGATGTTAACCCACTTAGGTCAATTATGGGTAGTTGTAATTCAAAAGAGGGTTTAATTATTTGTGCAGGTGTGCCGTTGATTTCACTGAAAGTGGTTCTTAGGGTTTCATGGCGAGCAATGATTTGATTAAGACTTTTTTCTAGGGCTAGATAGTCTAGTTTACCTACTAGGTGTAGGGTTAATGGCAGATTGTAGGTGTTGCTACTCAAAGCCATTTTTTCTATAAACCATAGCCTTTGCTGTGCATAGGATAATGGTGGGGGATTGCCGTTTCGCTCAATAGGTTTAATTTGAGACTGCTGTGAGTATACAGATTGTTTGGCACTGTACAAAAAGCTGAGGACTTCTCCTTTGCGTTCCCGTAGTTGATCCAGCAATGTGGGTGTAAGTTTTCCTTCAGGAGCACTATAGTGTAGTCGATCTCCTTCAACCCAAAGTTGGATGTCTTGGTTGCGAAGCTCAAATAAAAACTCTTCTATCATTTCCATTTGTGTCATACCTAGAGAACTCCTTGATTCCGTTTGTTAGATTTATTATCTTGGGTGATTGGATGTGTTTTTGCTGCCCAAATACAGGTATCTATATACTTACTTATACTTTCCACTGTAGAAGACTCAAATATTTTCTTTAAAGGAAACTCTATATTGAAGGTTTGTCGTATTCGAGACACAACTTGAGTTGCCAGCAAAGAATGACCCCCCAAATCAAAGAAGTTATCATGTATTCCCACCTTTTCTCTGCTCAACACTTCTGCCCAAATCTCTACTAATACCTTCTGTGTCTCCGTCTCAGGAGCCACATACTCCGTTGACACAACACTGACATGATCCGCTAGCGATAATGTCTTACGGTCTATCTTACCACTAGGAGTTAGTGGCAGTTGCGACAACACTACAAACCCGCTTGGTATCATATACTCCGGCAACCGCTCTTTCAGAAAATGTTTCAACTTCTTTATTTGTTCTGTTTCTAATACTTCTGGGTTGGAGCTAGCTGGAGTTTTGGTTTCTGGCACTATGTAAGCCACTAGACGCTTAGTACCCAGATTGTCTTTGGTGGCAACCACTACTGTTTCTTTAACTATAGAATGTTGAGTTAGGGTTGCTTCTATTTCTCCGGTTTCGATCCGGTATCCTCGCACTTTGACTTGGTGGTCTATTCGCCCTAAAATTTCTACGTTGCCATCAGGAAGATAACGTGCTAGGTCTCCGGTTTGATATAATCTTGTGGCTTTTGACTTCTCAAAAGGATTGGGGATGAATTTCTCTGCTGTTAATTCTGGACGCCTCAGATAACCATTGGCCAGGCATACTCCACCAATGTAAAGTTCTCCTGGGACTCCAACTGGCACTGGTTGTTGCTCACGACTGAGAATATAAAATTGAGTATTGGCAATCGGACGACCTATGGGAGGAAGTCTAGGCCATTTATCGACATCTGATTCTAATGTGTAACAAGCAGCTGTATGGGTTTCTGAAGGTCCACAGTGATTTTGCATTCTACATTGAGGTAGTCGCTTCATCAACTTCACTATGTCTGCTGTCACCTGCAATTGTTCTCCTAATGTGATGACCTCGCGTAGTTGTGGCAATTTTTGGAATTGAGAGGCGACTGAGGCCAACTGTTGCAAAGCTACAAAGGGTAAAAATACTCGCTCTACCTGCTTATGACTTAAGTATTCCATCAATGCTAACGGGTCACGCCTCAGTTCTGAAGAAACTAACACGATAGTCCCCCCAGAAGACCAGGTGGGGAATATTTCTTGGAATGATACGTCAAAGCTAATGGAAGCAAATTGTAGAGTTTTTGCCCCTTGACCAACTACTGTTTCCTCCTGCTGCCAAAGAGTCAGGTTCACCAGAGCAGCTTGATTCATGGCGACTCCTTTGGGTTTACCTGTGGAGCCAGAGGTATAAATGATATAGCCCAAGTTTGATGGTTTAACTTCACTGCTCAAATTGTCTTGAGAACAGTCAGACCATAGCTCTTCATTACTATCCAAACACACTATCTGAGCTTGATGCTCTGGCAATAATGTTACTAATGATTCCAGGGTAAGCAATACCGACACTTGGGCATCAGACATCATATAAGCTAAACGTTCTGATGGATAACTGGGGTCGAGGGGTACATAAGCTCCTCCCGCTTTGAGTATAGCGAGTATTCCTACTACCATCTCTATTGAACGCTCTATACATATTCCCACTAGGCTTTCTGGAGCTACTCCCAACTTTTGCAGGTAATGAGCTAGTTGATTAGCTTTACGGTTTAATTGAGAGTAGGTCAGCTTTTGCTCTTCAAATACTACTGCTATTGCATCTGGTGTTTTCTCTACCTGCTCTTCAAATAAGTCATGGAGACATTTGTCATTTGGGTAATCTGTTTTAGTCTTGTTCCACTCCACCAGTATTTGCTCTAGCTCTGCTTCTGTCATTAGTGGCAATTGGCTAATAGGTCTCTCTGGAGTCTCTACTACTGCTGATAACAAGTTCTCATAATGTGACAACATCCGACTAATTGTTTCGGCCTCAAATAAATCTCTATTATAGGCACAAAATCCTTTGATTTCCTCTCCTACTGGCCACAGATGTAACTCTAAGTCAAACCTCACTGTCATTTCCGCTTCCGACTCTTCATACCAACCTACCTCTAAGTTAGGTAAGCTCAAGGATGGTTTTAATATTTCCTCTTGTTGCACCGCAAACATCACCTGAAATAAGGGGTTTTGCGATAGTGTCCGTTCTGGTTGCAACTCTTCTACCAACTTCTCAAAGGGTATGTCTTGGTGAGAGTATGCTTCTAGAGCTGTTTGTTTAACTCTGTTTAATACTTCTGTAAAACTAGGGTCTCCTCCCAAGTCTGTGTGCATCACTAGAGAGTTGACAAAGAAACCAATTAACCCTTCTATTTCTTGGCGGTTGCGGTTGGCTATGGGTGAACCTACTGCTATACCCTCTTGACCACTGTAACGATACAGTAATACTTTGAAGGCTGCTAACAGGGTCATAAATAGGGTTGTTCCCTGCTTTTGGGTCAGTTGTTTAACTTTTGATGTTAGTGCTGCTGGTATGTTTATCGGTATACCTGCTCCATTAAAGGTTTGAACCGGGGGTCGAGGATGGTCTGTGGGTAGTTGTAGTTGTGGTAGGTCTTGCAGCTTTTGCTTCCAGTAACTTAGTTGCTTTTCTAGGGTTTCACCTTGCAAGTAGTTCCTTTGCCACACTGCAAAGTCGGCATATTGTATGGGTAGTGAGGGTAATGGGGATGGTTTCTCTTCCAATATGGCAGTGTAAATTGCTGATAGTTCTTTGGGTA
>NZ_JAAHGM010000017.1:14465-28646 GCF_010692625.1 Okeania sp. SIO2C2 | reverse complement strand
AGGGTTTCACCTTGCAAGTAGTTCCTTTGCCACACTGCAAAGTCGGCATATTGTATGGGTAGTGAGGGTAATGGGGATGGTTTCTCTTCCAATATGGCAGTGTAAATTGCTGATAGTTCTTTGGGTAATACTGTGAGAGACCAGCCATCGCTTGCTATGTGATGTAATGTGATTTGCAGTATGTGTTCTGTTGTTCCTAGTTGATACAACCGAGTGCGTATGGGGGTGTCTACTTCTAGATTGAATGAAAGTTCATTTTCTGTTTGCAGTAGTTGTTGGAGTTTGGTAGTTTGTTCAGATGGTGCTAACTTGCTCAGGTCTTGTAATGGTAGTTGTAGTTCAAAGGGAGGTTTAATTGTTTGTACTGGTATGCCGTTGATTTCACTGAAGGTGGTTCTCAGGGTTTCATGGCGAGCAATGATTTGATTGATACTTTTTTCTAGGGCTAGATAGTCTAGTTTTCCTTCTAGATGTAGGGTTAATGGCATATTGTAGGCGTTGCTACTCAAAGCCATTTTTTCTATAAACCATAGCCTTTGTTGGGCATAAGATAATGGGAGAACTTGCTCCCTTGAAATAGCTTTAATGGAACTAGCTACAGGTTTTTGGGTTGTCTGCGCCTCCTGAAGTAACTCTAAGATTTCTGTTTTGCGATCAACTATATTCTGTTTCAGTTCTGGCGTGATTATTCCCTTCGGAGAACGATAGCGCAGTCTATCTCTATCTATCCAAAGTTTGACACCTAAATTTTGTAGGTAAGATACAAACTCAATTGTTTTCATAATACTTCCTCCTCATATTCTTCCTCAATTTCAGAAATTAACGTGTTTTCATCTTGAGCTAGTTGATTTAGCACTTCTACACTTTGGGCGATGTCACTAATAGTTGGTGACTCAAATAAACGCTGTAAAGTTAGTTCAATTCCAAAACTATGGCGTATCCGAGAAATCACCTGAGTTGCCATCAAAGAATGGCCACCCAAATCAAAGAAGTTATCATGTCTTCCCACCTTTTCTATCCCTAACACTTCTTGCCAAATCTCTGCTAATATATTTTCTGTCTCCGTTTCAGGAGCTACATACTCCGTTGACATACTACTAGCAACATCCAGTGCAGGCAAAGCCTTACGGTCTACCTTACCATTGGGAGTCAGTGGCAGTTGCGACAACACCAGCAACCCCGATGGCAGCATATACTCTGGCAACCTCGACTCCAGATACTCCCTCAACTGTGGTATCAGTTGTTTTCTGAGCTGGGAATTCAAAGGATTATTCCCATAATTATTCCAGTTACCTGCTACCACCGATTTTTGACTCAGCGGAGTTAACACTATTCCCTCTTTAGCTAACTCACTGCGTACAAATACCCCATCCATCAATTCTCCTCTTCCCTGAGCTGACCAACATAACTCTAAACTATATCCTAAATCCGAACTCAGTTCATATAAACTTTCTGGAACTATGGTTTTGACTTCCCTTGACTCTAATCTCTGCCTCAACTGTTGTAGATTTTCTTTTTCTTTGGGCTGTGATAGGAACTCTACTAAATCTACATCTTTTGCCACTCTCTCATTGACTAAACCACTAAAACAAATTGATTCTGGTTCTTTGTCTCGCAGATAAGTTTCTATCTCCTCATAACTCATACCTACTCGACTTTCTACAGTCTCTGCTATTACTGATGCTGGTTGTGCATCTATATGCAACTGTACGCTATAGCGATATTTATTCAGTTCATTGTGTTCTTTTCCCCTCTGTAAACGTACTTGTACATGAGTTATTTCTGGATGTTTTTCTTTGATAGCTACAAACAACTCTGGTGATACTAACAACTCTGTCTCCTGCTCCATTTTTCTGTCTATCTTTGCCTTTAGTTGTTCTACTGACAGTGAGGGAGTTCCTTGATACAGTTCCACCGAACTGTGAAAGGCTTTCATTAATGGCAAGCTGCGGATATCCCCTAGGAAGATAACTCCTCCTGGTTTTACTACCCTGATACTTTCTTCTATTACTTCGAACAGATATTCCACACTAGGGAAATACTGGACTATGGAACTGAGTAGCACTACATCAAAGCTGTTATCAGCCACATCCGCCATGTCTTCAGCTCGCTTTTGTGCTAAGGAGACATGAGCATATTTGTCTGGTTGCTGTTCTTTTTGTTGTTTGATGTATTCTAATGATACGTTGGATATATCTGTTCCTAAATATTTTTTGGTGTGGGGTGCGATTTGAAATAGGAGCATTCCTGTGCCACAACCTATTTCCCACACACTTTCTGGTTTATGAGCTAATACTTGGCTGACTATATCTCCTGCCCAAATGCGCATTTGCTCTACTGGTATCGGTTGGTTGTCATAATTGCTTATCCATCCTCTAGTGTTGAATAGAGGGTCACTTACTTCACTTAGTTCGTCGTATATTTGTTGGTTGAATATGTCTTGCCAGCTATCTACTTGAGTTTCTGATAGTTCGGGGTTAGAGCTATTTTTGGTTTGGGTTTCTGGTACTATGTATGCTACTAACCGTTTATCTCCTGGGTTGTCTTCTCTTGCTACTACTACTGTTTCTTTTACTTCAGGGTATGAATTGATAACTGCTTCTATTTCTCCTGTCTCAATACGATATCCCCGCACTTTTACCTGATGGTCTATTCTTCCTAGAAATTCAATATTCCCATCTGCTAAGTAGCGTGTCAAATCTCCCGTCTTATATAATTTTAACTTTTGACTTTCGACTTTTGATTTCTCAAAAGGGTTGGGAATAAATTTCTCGGTTGTGAGTTCGGGGTGGTTGTGGTAGCCTGTTGCTAAACCATCCCCTCCTATGTGTAATTCTCCTGCTACTCCGATGGGTACTGGTTGTAAATTTGAGTCCAGAATGTATACTTGGGTGTTGGATATGGGCTTACCTATGGGGACTGATTTTTCTAGATTACTATCAGCTTTGACTGAGAAACAGCAGGTGAATGTAGTGTTTTCTGTTGGTCCGTAACCGTTTATTAGTTGACATTCTGGCAGTTTTTCTACTACTTTCTGCACATGGGGAACTGATAATACGTCTCCTCCTGCTAATAGTTGCTTTACTGGCTTTAAGTTTTCTAGTTGCTCTTCTACCATCAGTTGGAATAATCCTGCTGTCAGCCATAAAGTCGTGACTTGGTTTTCTCTGATTGCTGTTCCGATTTCTGCTAGGGAGGGTTGATGGGGTGGCATGATAACTAGAGTTCCTCCATTGAGCAGACTGCCCCAAATTTCCAATGTGGCTGCATCAAAGGATATGGGTGCTAATTGTAGGAATATATCTTCTTCTGTGAAGTTATTAATATAGTTGGTATTTTTTACCAGTCGCACTACTCCTTGATGTCTGATGTTTACTCCCTTGGGTATACCTGTTGACCCGGAGGTATACATCATGTATGCTCGATCGTCTGATGTTATTGATAATCTTAGGTTTTCCAAACTCTCTGTCTTGGCTTTATCTGACTCCAGACATATTACTTGAGCTGCTGTTTGAGGTAGATCCTGTTGCCATTTTTCTTGAGTTAGTAGTATGGATAGTTGGGCATCTTCTACCATGTAATTGAGACGCGAAGTTGGATAATTCGGGTCTAATGGCACATAAGCTCCTCCAGCTTTGAGTATGGAGAGTAAACCTACTACCATTTCTAATGAACGCTCTACACATATTCCTACTAGACTTTCTGATACTACTCCCAATTTTTGCAAGTAATGGGCTAGTTGATTGGCTTTGCGGTTTAATTGAGAATAGGTCAGCTTTTGCTCTTTAAATACTACTGCTATTGCATCTGGTGTTTTCTCCACCTGCTCTTCAAATAACTGATGGATACATTTGTCATTTGGGTAATCTGTTTTCGTGTTGTTCCACTCCACCAGTATTTGCTCTAGCTCTGCTTCTGTCATGAGTGGCAATTGGCTAATAGCTCTCTCTGGAGTCTCTACTGCTGCAGTGAGGAAGTTTTCGTAATGTGACAGCATCCGACTAATTGTTTCGGCCTCAAATAAGTCCCGGTTATAAACACAGAATCCTTTGATTTCCTCTCCTACTGGCCACAGGTGTAACTCTAAGTCCATCCGCACTGTCATTTCCGCTCCCGACTCTTCATACCAACCTACTTCCAAGTTAGGCAAACTGAAGGATGGCTTCAAGGTTTCCTCCTGCTGAACAGCAAACATCACCTGAAATAATGGGTTTTGCGATAGTGTCCGTTCTGGCTGCAACTCTTCTACCAATTTCTCAAATGGTATGTCTTGGTGACTATAAGCTTCTAGGGCTGTTTGTTTGACTCTGTTTAATACTTCTGTGAAGCTTGGTTCCCCTCCGAGATCTGTGTGCATCACTAGGGAGTTGACAAAGAAACCTATCAATCCTTCTATTTCTCTGCGGTTGCGGTTGGCTATGGGTGAACCTACTGCTACACTCTCTTGACCACTGTAACGAGACAGTAATACTTTGAAGGCTGCTAACAGGGTCATAAATAGGGTCGTTCCCTGCTTTTGGGTCAGTTGTTTAACTTTTGATGTGAGTGCTGCTGGTATGTTTATGGGTATACCTGCTCCATGAAAGGTTTCGACTGCTGGTCGAGGATGGTCTGTGGGTAGTTGGAGTTGTGGTAGGTCTTGCAGCTTTTGCTTCCAGTAACTTAGTTGCTTTTCGAGGGTTTCACCTTGCAAGTAGTTCCTTTGCCACACTGCAAAGTCGGCATATTGTATGGGTAGTGAGGGTAATGGGGATGGTTTCTCTTCCAATATGGCAGTGTAAATTGCTGATAGTTCTTTGGGTAATACTGTGAGAGACCAGCCATCGCTTGCTATGTGATGTAATGTGATTTGCAGTATGTGTTCTGTTGTTCCTAGTTGAAACAATTGAGCGCGTATGGGGTGGTCTACTTCCAGATTGAATGAAAGTTCATTTTCTTGTTGGAGTAGTTGTTGGAGTTTGGTGGTTTGTTCAGATGATGTTAATTCAGTTAGGTCTGTTTTGGGTAGTGGTAATTCAAAGGGGGGTTTGATTATTTGTACTGGTGTGCCGTTGATTTCACTGAGGGTGGTTCTCAGGGTTTCATGGCGAGCAATGATTTGATTGATACTTTTTTCTAGGGCTACATAGTCTAGTTTTCCTTCTAGATGTAGGGTTAATGGCATATTGTAGGCGTTGCTACTCAAGCCCATTTTTTCTATAAACCATAGCCTTTGTTGTGCGTATGATAGGGGAATTACCTCTTCCCTAGAAATCATTGGAATAACTTGACTTTCCTTAGCGGTTGGGAGCAACTGCTGCTGTCGGAGCTTTTCCAATACCTGTTCTCGTTGTTTTTGCGAAAGATTAGCCAAACGTTTTTTTATATCATTCATTATTCAACCTCCGCTAAAATTTGTTCAAGTATATTGCTGTTTACTTGTTCCAACTGTTGTTCAACTAAAACTTCTGCTAGTTGAGCGATAGTAGGATTTGTAAATAGCTTAGTTACCGATAACTCCAGATTAAAAGTATTTCGCACCCTAGACACAACTTTAGTTGCCAGCAAAGAATGCCCACCTACTTCAAAGAAGTTATCATGTATTCCCACCTTTTCTATTCCCAACACTTCTGCCCAAATCTCTGCTAAGAGCTTTTGTGTCTCCGTCTCAGGAGCTACATACTCCATTGACACACTACTGGCCACATCCTGCACAGGTAACGCCTTACGGTCTATCTTGCCATTGGGAGTCAGAGGCATTTGCGACAACACCATCAACCCCGATGGCACCATATACTCTGGCAATCTCTCCTTCAGATACTGTCTCAACTGCAGTATCAGTTGGTTTCTGAACTGGGAACTCAAAGGATTATTCTCATCTTGGTTTAATATGTCTTGCCAACTTTCTAGTTGGGTTTCTGATAATTCCGGGTTGGAAGAGGAGGTTATTTTCGTTTGGGGGACTATGTATGCTACTAAACGTTTATCTCCTGGGTTGTCTTCCCTAACTAATACTACCGTTTCTTTAACAATGGGATATGAATTGAGAAGTGCTTCTATTTCTCCTATTTCAATGCGATATCCCCTGATTTTTACTTGGTGGTCTATACGGCCTAAAAACTCTAGATTCCCATCTGGTAAATACCTAGCTAAATCTCCAGTCTTATATAGACGAGCATTTTGTTGCTGACTAAACAAATGGGGAATGAATTTTTCTTGGGTGAGTTCGGGGCGATTCAGATAACCCCGTGCTAAACCAGCACCACTAATGTACAACTCTCCAGCAACACCTACTGGCATTAGTTGACGGTTTTTGTCTAGCACATAAGCTTGCATATTGTCAATAGGGCGACCAATGACACTGCTTGTACCTTCCTGAAGATTTTCTGAGTTAATGGGGTAATGAGTGACATGGACTGTTGTTTCCGTAATACCATACATATTCACTAACTGTGGTAAAGTATCACCGTGCTTGTCAAACCAAGGTTTCAGGCTATGAAAGTCTAAAGCCTCTCCTCCAAAGATAACCAATCGCAGTGACAGATTACTTGCATATTCCTGACTTTGCTCAAAATAAATCAGTTGCTTAAAGGCTGAAGGTGTTTGGTTCAGTATGGTGACTTGCTCCTGGCATAGTAACTCATAAAAAGCATCAGGAGAACGGCTGACCCAATATGGAACTACAACTAATCGTCCACCATACAGTAATGCTCCCCAGATTTCCCAAACTGAGAAATCAAAAGCGAAGGAGTGGAAAAGAGTCCAGACGTCTTGAGAATTAAATGAATACCAACTCTCTGTTGATGAAAATAGATGAGTAACATTCTCATGCTGAATCATCACACCTTTGGGTTCCCCTGTGGAGCCAGATGTATAAATTACATAGGATAGGTGATAAGGCTGTACACCACTATCTGGATTAGCTGAACTTTGTTGACTAATCTCCGACCAAGCTCGATCCAAACAAATTATTTGTGATCGATCCTGTAATCCTTCTACTAATCCCTCTTGGGTCAGAAGCACTGGCACAGCAGCATCAGCGATCGTATATGTGATACGCTCTTGGGGATAACTGGGGTCGATCGGCACATAAGCTCCCCCTGCTTTGAGAATACCAAGAATGCCTATTACCATTTCTAACGAGCGTTCGAGACAAATACCTACTGGTACATCTGGTTGCACACCAAGGGTTTGCAAGTAATGAGCTAGTTGATTAGCTTTGCTATTTAATTCCGAATAGGTCAGCTTTTGCTCTTCAAATACTACTGCTATTGCATCTGGTGTTTTCTCTACCTGTGCTTCAAATAATTCATGGATACATTTGTCATTTGGGTAATCTGTTTTTATCCTGTTCCATTCTACCAATATCTGTTCTAGCTCTGCCTCTTTCATTAATGGCAACTGGCTAATAGGTTCCTCTGGAGTCTCTACTACTGCTGATAATAAGTTTTCATAATGTGACATCATCCGACTTATTGTTTCTGGCTCAAACAAATCTCGGTTATAGGCACAAAATCCTTTGATTTCCTCTCCTACTGGCCACAGGTGTAACTCTAAGTCCATCCGCACTGTCATTTCCGCTCCCGACTCTTCATACCAACCTACTTCCAAGTTAGGCAAACTGAAGGATGGTTTCAAGGTTTCCTCCTGATGCACTCCAAACATCACCTGAAACAAGGGGTTTTGCGATAGAGACCTTTGTGGTTGCAACTGTTCTACTAGCTTTTCAAAGGGTATGTCTTGATGAGAGTATGCTTCTAAAGCCGTTTGTTTGACTCGGTTTAATACTTCCGTGAAACTACAGTCTCCTCCCAGGTCTGTGTACATGACTAGGGAGTTGACAAAGAAACCGATCGACCCTTCTATTTCACTGCGGTTGCGGTTGGCTATGGGTGTGCCTACTATGATACTTTCTTGACCACTATAACGAGACAGTAATACTTTAAAGGCTGCCAGCAAGGTCATAAATAGAGTGACTCCCTGCTGTTGAGTCAGTTTTCTCAGTTTTGAAGTCAGCTCTACTGGTATGGTGATTGATATATCTTCTCCATTAAAAGTTTGAATTGGTGGTCGGGGATGGTCTGTGGGTAGTTGTAGTTGGGGTAAGTTTCCCAGCTTTTGCTTCCAGTAACTTAGTTGAGTTTCTAGGGTTTCACCTTGTAAGTAATCCCTTTGCCATACTGCATAGTCGGCATATTGTATGGGCAACTCTGGTAATGGAGATGGTTTCTCTGCCAATGCTGCACTGTAAATTGCTGATAGTTCTTTTGGTAATACCGTCAGTGACCAGCCATCGCTTGCTATGTGATGTAATGTGATTTGCAGTATGTGTTCTGTTATCCCTAGTTGAAATAACTGAGCGCGTATCGGGTGGTCTACTTCCAGATTGAATGAAAGTTCATTTTCCTGTTGGAGTAGTTGTTGTAGTTTGGTCTTTTGCGCAGATGGTGCTAACTTGCTCAGGTCTTGTAATGGTAGTTGTAGTTCAAAGGAGGGTTTAATTATTTGTACTGGTGTGCCGTTGATTTCACTGAAGGTGGTTCTCAGGGTTTCATGGCGAGCAATGATTTGATTGATACTTTTTTCTAGGGCTACATGGTTTAATTGCCCTACTAGATGTAGGGTTAATGGCATATTGTAGGCATTGCTACTCAAGGCCATTTTTTCAATAAACCATAGCCTTTGTTGTGCGTATGATAATGGTAGGGGGTTACCGTTTCGCTCAATGGGCTGAATTTGGTTTTGCTTGGAGTCTCTCTTTAAATTAGCTTGTTGTAAAAAAGTCAGAATTTCTTGCTTACGATCGCTTAGTTGAATGCGTATATCTGATGTTAATACTCCCTCTGGAGCATTACAGCGCAAGCGTTCATTTTCAACCCATAATTTGACATCTCGATCTGCCAGTTCATCTAAAAATTTCTCTAATGTTTTCATAATTCGATTTCCTCCCGTTTTTCTTGACTATTAGAGGCAGTTTGTAGTCGTTTTGCTAGAGATAGAGATAAGTTGGTATTGTTATCCATCGCTTCAATATAACTACTTAATTGAGCGATCATAGGTTCTTCAAATAGTTGACTTACAGACAACTCCACGTCAAAAGTATTTCGCACCCGAGAAACAACTTGAGTTGCCATCAAAGAATGCCCGCCCAAATCAAAGAAGTTATCATGTATTCCCACCTTTTCTATTCCCAACACTTCTTGCCATATCTCTGCCAATACCTTCTGTGTATTGGTTTCAGGAGCTACATACTCCGTTGACACACTACTGGCCACATCCAGTACAGGCAATGCCTTACGGTCGACCTTGCCATTGGGTGTCAGTGGCAGTTGCGACAATACCATCAACCCCGATGGCAACATATACTCTGGCAATTTTTCCTCCAGATACTCTCTCAACTGTGGCACCAGTTGTTTCGCTGTCACTGAACTCAATGGATTATTTCCATAATCATGCCAGTTACCTGCTGCTACTGTTTTTTGACTAAGCGGTGTTAACACTATTCCCTCTGCTGCTAGGGACTTGCGCACAAATACCCCATCCATCAATTCTGGACGTCCCTTTCCAGACCAACACAGTTCTAAGCTATACCCTAAATCACTACTTAGTTCATATAATCTCTCTGGGTCTATGCTATTTATTGGCTTTGACTCTAACTTTTGCTTCAACTGCTGTACATTCTCTTTTGATTCTCCCTGTGATAGCAACTCTAATAATCCTACATCTTTGGCCACTCTTTCATTTACTAAACTACTAAAGCAAATTGACTCTGGCTGTTTTTCTCGCAGATAAGTTTCCATATCTTGAACACTCATTCCTACCCCACTTTCTACTGGTGCTACTATTACTGATTTGGGTTTTGCTTCTATATGCAATAGTACGCTATACCGATATTTATTCAGTTCATTGTGTTCTTGCCCCCTTTGTAAACGTATTTGTACATGAGTTATTTCTGGATATTTTTCTTTGAGAGCTACAAACAATTCTGGTGACACGAAAAATTCTGTCTCCTGCTCTATTCTTCTGTCTATCTTTTGCTTTAGTTGTTGTTGCGACAGTGATGGAGTTGCTTGATACAGTTGCACTGAACTGTGAAATACCTTCATTAGTTCTAAACTCCTGATATCTCCTAGAAAAATCATCCCTCCTGGTTTTACTACTCTGATACTTTCTTCTATTACTTGCAATAGATATTCTATACTAGGGAAATATTGGACTATGGAACTCAGCAATACGGCATCAAAACTGTTATCTGCTACATCACCCATGTCTTCAGCTCGTTTCTGTGCTAAGGATACATGACCATATTTTTCTGGTTGCTGTTCTATTTGTTGTTTTATGTATTCTAATGAGACATTAGAAATATCTGTGCCAAAATATTTTTCTGTCTGCGGTGCGATTTGAAATAGTAGCATTCCTGTGCCACAACCTATTTCCCAGACACTCTCTGGTTTCTGAGCCAATACTTGATCTACTATATCCCCTGCCCAGATACGCATTTGCTCTACTGGTATAAGTTGGTTGTCATAGTTACTTAACCAGCCTTGGTTATTGAATAATGGATCGCTTACTTCGCTTAGTTGGTCGTAGACTTGCTGATTGAATATGTCTTGCCAACTGTCTACTTGGGTTTCTGATAGTTCGGGCTTAGAAGATGTGGTGCTTTGGGTTTCGGGTACTATGTATGCTAATAAGCGTTTGTCTCCTGCCTTGTCTTCTGTTGCTACTACTACTGTTTCTTTTACTTGAGGGTATGAATTGAGGACTGCTTCTATTTCTCCTGTTTCGATACGGTATCCTCGCACTTTTATTTGGTTGTCGATGCGACCAATAAACTCTATGTTGCCATCTGGAAGATAACGTGCTAAGTCTCCTGTTTTGTATAATCTTGTGGTTTTTGAGTTGTCGAAGGGGTTGGGTATAAATTTGGAGGCTGTCAGTTCGGGGCGGTTGTGGTAGCCTATTGCTAAACCGTCTCCTCCGATGTGGAGTTCTCCTGGTACTCCGATGGGTACTGGTTGTAATTTGGAGTCAAGGATGTATACTTTTGTATTGGATATTGGCTTACCTATGGGTGGTGAAATACTGTCTCCTTGACCTGAAACTACCAAGCAAGAAGTCGTAACAACTGTATTCTCTGTTGGACCATAGTTGTTAAATACACAGAATGGTAAAGCTGCCGATGGGTACTTGTGCAGTTTGTCTCCTCCTGTGACTACAGTTCTCAATTCTGTTTTTGCAGGCCATTCTAAGGAACACAAATTTTCCAATAGAGGTGTTGGCACAAAACTAATCGTTATTTTTTCCGAGACTAGCCAATTTCTCAATGCTTCTGGAGACAGACGAGTTTCTGAGTTGACTAAGTGCAGACAAGCACCTGCACTCAGGTAAGGCCAGATCTCCCATACAGAGGCATCAAAAGCTACTCCTGCTATTTGAGACGCTCTGTCTGATGATTTTACTTCAAAAGTACGTTGATGCCAGAAAATCAGATTTAATAACCCTTGATGGGAAATAGTGACTCCCTTTGGTTTACCCGTCGAACCTGATGTGTAAATAACGTAAGCTAACTGATTAGCTGTTACTTGATTTTTTAAATTTTGCTGACTCTGTTGACTAATGATTTCTTCATCTGTATCCAAATAAATTATAGTTTCTATGGTTTCCGATAGATGATGTTGCCATTTTTGTTGAGTAAGTAGTATAGAGAGTTTTGCATCTTCTATGATGTAATTGAGACGCGAAATCGGATAATTAGGGTCTAATGGCACATAAGCTCCTCCCACTTTGAGTATGCCTAATAAACCTACGATCATCTCTACTGAGCGCTCTACACATATACCTATGAGTGCTTCTGGAACTACTCCCAATTTTTGCAAGTAATGTGCTAGTTGATTAGCTTTACTATTTAATTCCCAATAGGTCAGCTTTTGCTCTTCAAATACTACTGCTATTGCATCTGGTGTTTTCTCTACTTGTGCTTCAAATAACTGATGGATACATTTTTCATCTGGATAATCTATTTTTGTGCTGTTCCATGCTACCAGTATCTGCTCTAGTTCTGTCTCTTTCATGAATGGTAGTGCTGCTACTCTCTGTTGCGGATCGTGAACTATCCCTTCTAACAAATTCTGGAAATGAGCAACGATTCGGACAATAGTTTGCTCATCAAATAAGTCAGCATTATATTTTAACAACCCAACCAAAGATGAATCCTCTTCAAGCATTTCTAGGAATAAATCATATTGACTTTCATACTGATCGATTACAAATGGTTCTACTTCAAGTCCTCCCCAATTCATCAAGGTTTTTTTGCTAGTAAACAACAGCTTTTGCACATCTTTAGATTCTAGGAACTTTTGTAGTACAAAGTAAGCCTGAAAAAGAGGAGAACGACTGGAGTCACGTTCTACCTGTAACTTTTCTACTAATAAAGTAAAGGGATAATCTTGATGAGCTAGTGCTCCCAGGACTGTCTGGCGTACTTGGGAAAGAAAATCTTTAAAACAGGGATTCTCAGACAAATCTGATCTCATCACCACTGAGTCAACAAAGTAACCAACAATAGAGGCAAACTCCGCTTTAGTTCTACCGGTAGAGGCAGAACCTACTAAAATATCCTCTTGATCTGTGTAACGGTACAGAAGAACTTGAAAAGCAGCCAACAGAGTCATATAAAGAGTTGCCCCCTCTGTTTGAGCTAGTTCCTTCAGTTGTTCAGTCAGTTTTTCAGATAACTTGAAGGGGTAGCTGCAACCGTTATCAGTCTGTATAGGCGGTCGTGGTTTGTCTGTGGGCAAATTCAATACAGGTAATTCACCGCCCAATTTTTGTTGCCAATAATTCCATAGTTTTTCTCCTTCTGCTCCTTCTACTAACTCCTTTTGCCAACGAACGTAATCTTGGTAAGAATTGTTTAGTGCTGGCAGAGATGGTTCTACACCATATTGTTGAGCTTGGTAGAGTTCTCGCAGCTCTTTGACAATTAAGTTGCATGACCAACCATCTAAAGCCATATGGTGTATTGTAACTAACATAATGTGGTTTGCTTCCGAGTAAGTGAACCACCTAACTCGCATCACTGGTTCTGTTTCTAAGTTAAAGGGATGTCTGTGAGCTTCAAGTACCTTTTTGTGTAATTCCTCTTCACTCCAACTAGAAGCATCTATCTGTAAGAAGTCTAATTTTTGATGTTGATGTAGTTGTTGAACTGGTTGTTCGCCCAACTTCGGAAATGTACTCCGTAGTAGCGGATGCCTTTTCCTTAGAGATTGAAAAACCTTTTGCCAAATAGTTATATCTACCTTGGAGTAAATCCGAACTGAAAATGACACATTATAATTATGACTCTGAGGTGCTAGTTGCCACAAAAACCAGAGACCTTTTTGACCATAAGATAGGGGGTATACTTGTGATACATCTGGATTCTCCCTTAGTAACTGTAATATTTCTGATTTGTACTGCTTTAGTTGGGCAATAACATCAGTGGTCAACACTTCTTGGGAACCACCAGTTCTTAATTTCCCTTCGTCAACCCATAATTTCACCCCTTTCAGAGAAAGGTCTTGTAAGAATTCAATTAAGTTCATAGTTCTACCTCTATCCAGTTATTTTCTTTAATGTTATCTGTGCGATCGCTTTGAGTTATTTTTCCATTTAGTTCATTTGAAAGAGCTGCAATAGTGATTCCTTCCATAAATTTGGTAATTGGAATATCCACTTCTAGCTCACTTTGAATTCGATTTCTGAGTTCAATTGACATTAAAGAGTCTAGTCCCATTTCATTTAGAGGTTTGTGTATATCAATTATATGATTTTTCAGCGCTAATACTTGAGCTGCTTCATTTTGAAGATGAGCAATTAATATCTTTTCCCGTTCGCTCTGGGAAACTAATTTTAATTGTTCTAAAAGGTAATTATCCTGAGTTTCCTTTTTAGCGATCGCAGTCGTTTTTTCCTGCCAATCTGCCAAAAACCGCCATTGAGCCACTCTCTCCTGCATACCTGACCAATCAATAGGAACTACCCCTACTTCTACATCCGAACTACTCATCAGTAATTCTAGGGTTTCTAACACCTGAGTCGGAGAAATTGCCCCCATCCCCTGCTTAAGTACCCTCACATCTGCACCACGTTCGGCCGCCTCTCCTATGTGAGAAACAGCTCCCCAATGAATGCTTAATCCCGGTAATCCCATCCCCC